>CAVJRB010000444.1:0-1243 GCA_963651655.1 bacterium
TCCTAAGATTATATCTTATTAGGTCGGGGTGTTACAACTATAGTTTACCACAACATATCGACAGCTTGAAATTCTTAAAAAGAATCAGGAAACGATACAGGTATTGAAACGAAATCTTATTGAAAATACAGGAAAAAAACATTAGAAAAGAAAAAGTGTATCTTATGGATAATGATATTGTATTTCTAAGCAACCTAACAGCAAATAATCTTTAAACAAAATCAATTAGTGATTGTAGTATGTGAATAACAAGCCCTCTCCAGGCTGCATAATAGGCAGTTCGGAGGGGGCTTGTTTCATCATTCGGGCATGCTTAAATTTAATATATTAGTTTTGAGGAATAAAGGGGAATTCTGGTGGGCATTAGGGCAAAATTTTTCCATCCGTAGAAATAGTATACACCTGCCAAGGAAGGAATTTTCCGCTTGCTTTCATGGCATTTACGGCAGCCTGCTGGATTCCGCCGCAGCAGGGGACTTCCATGCGCACGATGGTCACGCTCTTAATATCGTTCTGACGGATGATCTCCGTAAGCTTCTGGCTGTAGTCTACAGAATCCAGTTTCGGACATCCGATCAGGGTAATCTTTCCCTTAATGAAATCCTGGTGGAAATTTGCATAAGCGTAGGCGGTACAGTCTGCAGCAATGAGAAGGTTGGCTCCATCAAAGTAAGGTGCATTTACAGGCACAAGCTTAATCTGCACCGGCCACTGCTGAAGCTGGGATTCCAGCGGCATATTACAGCCAGGCTGGATGTCGGCACTCATGTTTTTATCAGAAGAAAAGTGCTGATTGGAAACAGGTGTATTCTGACTGCTATTGCTGCGACTGCCAAAAAGGGAAGATGATTTTGCCTGAGCCGCATTCCCCCTGTGCAGCAGTTTTGCCATGCTTCCCGGGCATCCGGTGTGAGCCGGGGCAGCAGAAGCAGCTTCCAGTTTTTTCTTATTTTCCAGAACTGCGGCTTCGTCGTAAGCAGCCGCTTCTCTTTCTACAAAGGAAATGGCATTTGTGGGACAGGCTGGGAGGCAGTCCCCCAGACCGTCACAGTAATCCTCCCGAAGGAGCTTCGCCTTTCCGTCCACCATGCCGATAGCACTTTCGTGGCAGGCCCGGGCACAAAGCCCGCAGCCGTTGCATTTTTCTTCATCTATATGAATGATTTTTCTGATCATGAAATTTTTCCTCCGTTTATTGTTGACATCCCTGAATGTGTCCAGAAGATTTCGCTAAGAGATAAAT
>CAVJRB010000444.1:1253-5051 GCA_963651655.1 bacterium
GAGCAAGAAATGCTAACACATTTCAGGCAGTTATTATCCAAGCAGTGTGGCCAGATCTTCCTCCGGTGTAGTAATCGCCGCAATCCCGAAATTCTCCACCAGGTAATTCAGTACATTCTTGGAAAGGAATGCCGGCAGGGTCGGGCCAAGGCGAATATTCTTGATTCCAAGATGCAGCAGGGTAAGCAGAATGGAAACTGCCTTCTGCTCATACCAGGAGAGCACCATGGAAAGGGGAAGCTCGTTGACACCGCATCCAAATGCCTCTGCAAGAGCTACTGCTACCTTAATTGCACCGTATGCATCGTTGCACTGTCCCATATCCATCAGTCTTGGAAGTCCTCCAATGGTTCCAAGGTCCAGATCGTTGAAACGGTATTTTCCGCAGGCCAGAGTAAGGATCACGGAATCTGCAGGTGTCTGCTTCACGAAATCTGTGTAATAATTGCGTCCGCTTCTTGCGCCGTCACAGCCTGCCACCAGGAAGAAATGACGGATGGCGCCCTTTTTCACAGCATCGATCACCTGGTCTGCCACGCCAAGAATGGTGCCGTGTCCAAATCCGGTAGTCAGAGAAGTGCCGCCGTTGATTCCTGTAAACTGCTGGTCTTCTTTATATCCGCCAAGCTCCAGTGCACGCTGGATCACAGGAGTGAAATCCTTTTCCCCGTCAATATGCACGGTTCCCGGGAAAGTCACAGTTCCAGTGGTAAATACACGGTCCATGTAGCTTGGTTTCGGCGGCATCAGGCAATTGGTTGTGAAAAGGATCGGCGCAGGAAGATTTGCAAATTCCTTCTGCTGGTTCTGCCATGCAGTGCCGAAGTTTCCTTTCAGGTGGCTGTATTTTTTCAGCTCCGGATAGGCGTGGCAGGGAAGCATTTCCCCGTGGGTGTAGATGTTGATGCCTTTGCCCTCAGTCTGTTCCAGAAGAAGCTTTAAGTCATGCAGGTCGTGGCCTGTGATCACGATGAAAGGCCCTTTTTCCACAGTAAGGGGTACGGTTACCGGAGAAGGTGTGCCGTATGTGGTTGTGTTTGCACGGTCCAGAAGCTCCATGCAGGAAAGGTTGTATTTGCCCACTTCCATTACAATGGGAAGAAGCAGATCCATATCCCAGTCTTCGCCCAGCGCGAAAAGGGCTTTTCCGAAAAATTCGTTTACTTCCGGATCAGTATATCCAAGTGTCAGCGCATGGTACGCATAGGCAGCCATTCCGCGGATTCCAAAAAGAATCAGGGATTTCAGGGAGCGGATGTCCTCCTGTGCATTCCAAAGCTGATTCATATCGTAGTCATCATTGTGTCCGCATGGGGAAGCGCAGCCGCCGCAGTCCGGGCGAAGGCGGACCTTTTCCTGATGGACACGGTCTGTAAGCTCTGCAATGGCTTTGTCATCGAAGCTTACATTGGTAAGTGTGGCGAAAAGTCCCTCTACCATCAGCTTCCATGTGGAATCGGAAAGAGGAGCATTTTCGTCTGCTGCGTGTGCAAGCCCGATCAGCGCGCCGGTAAGCTCATCCTGAAGACGGGCAGTGTCGGCGGTCTTTCCACAGACCCCTTTAGCACCTGTACAGCCAGCACATCCCGCAGTCTGCTCACACTGAAAACAAAACATATTTTTTTCCATAGTAGATAACCTCCTGTGTATTAGTAGATTGTTTTATGTTATATAAAAAAGATTTCTGTTTAAAAGCCGCGGACAGCAGAGGAAAGAATCACGAAAAGCTTCTCATTTCTGCTTCGTCCTTGACTTTACATGTGCACTATAATATAATTCAGACAACAAGTATGTTGTTATAACAACAAAAGGAGAAAAAATGAATTTTGAATTTCTTTCCAGAACATTTCTTTTCCAGGGAACTAGTCCGGAGGAAACCCAGCACATGCTTTCCTGTCTGAATGCGGAGCCAAAAAGCTACCCAAAGGGAAGCGTGATCTGCCAGGTTGGTGACCAGATGAAAGCTATGGGACTTGTGCTGTCAGGCAGTGTTCATATAGAGAGCATTGACATGATGGGAAACAAAACCATTCTGAACCGAATCCCGCCCGGCCAGGTATTTGGGGAGGCTTACGCCTGCATTCCCGGGGAAAAGCTGCTGGTAGGGGTGACGGCTGCGGAGGACTGCCAGATTTTGTTCCTTGAAGTGGGGAAAATTTTTCGCACCTGCCCGGACACCTGTCCCTGCCACGAGAAGCTGATCCGCAACATGCTGATGGTCATGGCCAAAAAGAACCTGGAGCTTTCCAGACGAAGCCTTCACACGGCGTCCAAATCCATTCGGGGAAGGCTGATCTCCTATTTTTCCCAGGAGATGGTGCAGCAGGGAAGCAGCCGGTTCATTATTCCATTTAACAGGCAGGAGCTTGCGGATTATCTTGGGGTGGACAGAAGCGCTCTGTCCAACGAGCTTGGGAAAATGCGAAAAGAAGGTATGATTGAAGTAAACAGAAACCAGATCCATTATCTGGAACAGGAGGACTAAAAGATGAAGTACGATTTTACAAGTATTTTGGACCGCAGGGGAAAGGATGCCATTGCAGTGGACGCCCCTTATGTGGAGGGCTGCTTTAATCATGAGTATTTTGCGGCTGCCACACTGAAAGAAGGGATGGACTGGATCCCTATGTGGGTTGCGGACATGAATTTCCCAACTGTGCCCACTGTGCAGAAAGCTATTGTGGAGAGAACGGCCCATCCGGCATTCGGATATTTTTCCCCAAGGGACGAATATTTCGGGGAAATTATCAAGTGGCAGGAGACCAGAAACCAGGTGACCGGGCTGACAAAAGAGTGCATCGGTTATGAAAACGGTGTTCTGGGCGGCGTGATCAGTGCGCTGAACGTGCTTTGCTCAAAGGGGGACAGCGTGCTGGTGCATTCCCCTACTTATGTGGGATTTACCGGGGCTCTTACCAACAATGGCTACCACATTGTACACAGTGCTCTAAAAAAAGACGAGGAAAATGTATGGCGCATGGACTTTGCCGACATGGAAAAGAAGATTGTGGAAAATCACATTCACGCCTGCATTATGTGCAGCCCTCATAATCCAACAGGCCGCGTTTGGCAGCACTGGGAATTGGAAAAAGCCATGGAGCTTTTCAAGAAACATGATGTGTATGTGGTTTCCGATGAAATCTGGTCCGATCTGATCCTTGGGGAAAATAAGCATATCCCTACCCAGATGATTTCTGAGGATGCGAGAAACCGCACCATTGCCATGTATGCGCCGTCCAAAACCTTTAATCTGGCCGGGCTGATCGGAAGCTACCATATTATCTATAATTCCTGGCTGCGTGACAGAGTGGACAAGGAATCCAGCCTGAGCCATTATAATGAGATGAATGTGCTGTCCATGTATGCGCTGATCGGTGCATACCAGCCGGAAGGTTATGAGTGGGTGGATGAGCTGCGCCAGGTGCTCACCGAGAACGTGGAGTTTGCCTGCGATTATATTAAGGAACATTTCCAGGGCGTGGAGGTGTCCAAGCCTCAGGGAACTTACATGCTGTTCCTGGACTGTGAGAAGTGGTGCAAAGCCCATGGAAAAAATATGGATGAGCTGGAGCGCGCTGGACTGGAAGTGGGCGTCATGTGGCAGGACGGCAGACCATTCCACGGGGAATACGGCATCCGCATGAACCTGGCCCTGCCGCTGTCACGGGTGAAGGAGGCATTTGAGCGGTTGGATCAGTATGTGTTTAATGCGGAGTAAATGATTTTGGGACACGCTCTGGTATTATAAAACACGAAGCGCAGCCTCCAGCCCACGCACAATATCTTCCAGTGCCATAC
>CAVJRB010000445.1:0-5738 GCA_963651655.1 bacterium
AATACAGCAACCAGAGCCTGTTCCCAGGAATATCCCATGCCAAGGACTACGGTGTATGCAAAATAAGCATTCAGTCCCATTCCAGGAGCAAGGACAAACGGGTAATTGGACAACAGCGCCATCAGGCAGGTTGCGATGAAGGATGCCAGGGCAGTAGCAGTAAAGACTGCGCCTCTGTCCATTCCGGCTGCGGAAAGGATGTTCGGGTTGACGGCAAGAATGTAGGCCATGGTCATGAATGTGGTGATTCCTGCCATTACCTCAGTCTTCACGTCGGTGTGGTTTTCCTTCAGGTGAAAAAGTTTTTCAAGGTTCATAAATGTACCCCCTTCTTTTTTACGGCACTTTGTGCCGGATTTTACATTTTAGTGTGCTTGTTGATATATTTCGCCTTATACTTAGAATATACAATGGTCTGATCTTTATACAGTCCGTAATATCCGGAAGCGGCATAGCTGATGGACACCGCGATCAAATAGAAGGAAACGCCCTTAAATCCAAACATCTCAAACGCGATCAGAATCGAGGTAATGGGGCAGTTGGTCACGCCGCAGAACACAGCTGCCATTCCGCAGGCTGCGCAAAGAGACGGGGAAAGCCCCACAACCTGTCCCACCATGCATCCGAAAGTGGCTCCCACGCAAAAGGACGGTACGATCTCGCCTCCGCGGAAGCCAGCCCGCATGGTAAGCGCGGTAAGGATCATTTTCCAGAAGAAAGCCATGTAATCCGTCTCTCCGGTCTCAACAGCCTTCTCGATCAGCTCCGCGCCTGCGCCCATGTAATCCGTTGTTCCAAGAAGCAGTGTGATCACAATGACCAGGGCGGCACCAGCCACAACCCGGATGTATTTGTTTGGGAAAAATTTCCCATATAATCTGGCTGTCTCATTTAAAATAATGCAGAATACAATGCTGATCACTGCACATCCCAGTGCCACCACGCCCATTTTCAGTCCGGTTTCCAGGTTAAACGCCGGAATGTTCACCACATGGAAGGACTCCGGTGTAACACCCATGCCCGCTGCGAAACGGGAGGCAATCAAAGACGCGATCATGCAGGGCATCAGCGCCGTATAATACATCACTCCCACGCTGACCACTTCCATGGAGAAAACCGCTGCAGCCATAGGCGTGCCAAACAGTGCGGAGAACGCGGCGCTCATACCGCACATCACGATCACATGACGGTCCTCCTCGTCCAGATGAATCCACCGTCCCAGAAGATTGGCAATGCTTCCCCCAAGCTGGATGGCTGCGCCTTCACGTCCTGCGGAGCCTCCGGTTAAATGGGTCAGTGCGGTGGAAACAAAGATCAGCGGTCCGGAAAGCCAGGGCACATCGTCCTGGGAACGCACCGTGGAAAGCACCTGGTTGGTTCCCCCGTCGTCCTTGCCAAGCTTGTCATAAAGAAATACAATGCAAAGGCCGGAGAGCGGCAGCAGATAAAAAATCCACTGATTGGCCTTGCGGTAACTGGTGACTGCCTTTAACACAAAGGAAAACAGGGTGCTGAATGCCCCTGCCACATAGCCTACAATGGCAGCCAGAATCAGCCATTTCAACAGGTTTCCCATGTCACGACGAATAGCACCGGAGTAATAATGAAGCTTATCCTCCGGTGTCTGTGTATTCTTTTCCATAATTCTCTTTCATCCCCTTGTTATAAGTAATTTCATTATACTATATGTATGCAGAAAAAGCGACAAAAATTTTTGAGAATTTCAAAAATTGTCTATAAATTTGACGCAGATTTGAAAATGCAAACATAATTTATTATAAGCTTTCTTTTTATTGGGGGAAATGATGGAAAAATCCTTTTATACAGGAAAAGGAATCGGAGTTTGCATCCTGGATACCGGGATTTATGAGCATATAGATTTTGCAGGCAGGATCTGGGCGTTTTATGATTTTCTTTCTTTTAAAAGACGTCCTTATGATGACAACGGGCACGGCACCCATGTGGCAGGCCTGGCAGCCGGGGACGGCACAGCGTCCATGGGAAAATACAGAGGAGCGGCACCGGGGTGCGGGATCATCGCCCTGAAGGTGCTGGACCGCTACGGAAACGGAAGCCAGGAGGACGTGCTGCGTGCCATCCGCTGGATCCGGGAATACCGGCAGCAGTACCGGATCCGGGTGGTAAACATTTCTGTTGGCACCACCTGCAATTCCAAAAAGGATCATGTACGGCTTGTGGAAAGCGTGGAGCAGCTCTGGGATGAGGGCATGGTGGTGGTCACCGCGGCGGGCAACCAGGGCCCAAGGCCTGGCAGCATTACAGCCCCTGGAAGCAGCAAAAAGGTGATCACAGTAGGCTCCAGCGACCTTCTGGAAGGGCGGAGCGCTATCTCCGGAAGAGGGCCTACCGCAGAGTGCGTCTGCAAGCCGGATATCGTAGCGCCCGGAAACCGGATCATGTCCTGCGTTCCCGGCAAGCCCTTTTCCTACGGGGTGAAAAGCGGCACTTCCATGTCCACGCCTCTGGTCACCGGCGCCATCGCCTGCGCCCTGGAAAAGGATCCCGCCCTTACCAACACGGATATCAAAACCATGCTGATGAACAGCGCAGACGACCTTGGCCTTCCCAGGAACCAGCAGGGCTGGGGAAGGTTTAACCGCCGCCGTTTTCTTGGAATGTGAGGAGAATTGTCCTGAGTTTGATAAAGAATTATCACTTTACAGTATAAAAGTACTTGACTGAATCACTTTAATTGAGTAAAATGGACAGCAAGTATAGTTTCAGAGTTGCTTTTTTACAAAAGAAAGTCAGGCGAGAGCCAACGAGGAGGAAATATCAATGGAAAACAGACGTGTTTCAATGAACCGCCACACCAACCTGCTTCAGTTAGAGGAGCATATGTACCCGCTTGTGGATGTCGCTACTCCTAATGTATTCCGAAATCTTTTTCCATATTCCGAAGTACCGAAGATTGCGTTCAACGACAGGGTTGTACCACATCATATGCCAGATGACATCTGGATCACAGATACCACATTCCGTGATGGACAGCAGTCCAGAGCGCCGTACAGCACCGAGCAGATTGTAAGGATCTACGATTATCTGCATAAGCTTGGCGGACCGGAAGGAAGGATCCGCGCTTCCGAGTTTTTCCTTTACAGCAAAAAGGACAGGGATGCAGTTGAGAAATGTATGGAGAGAGGTTACGAGTTCCCGGAGGTTACCAGCTGGATCCGTGCCAACAAGAAAGATTTCCAGCTTGTCCGCGATATGGGTATGAGAGAAACCGGTATCCTGGTAAGCTGTTCTGATTATCATATTTTCTATAAGATGAAAATGACCCGTAAGCAGGCTATGGAGCACTATTTAAGCATTGTCAAGGAGTGCCTGGAAATCGGTGTTTCCGTGCGCTGCCACCTGGAGGATATTACAAGAGCGGATATCTACGGTTATGTCATCCCGTTCTGCCTGGAGCTGATGAAGCTTCGCCAGCAGTACGGCATTCCGGTTAAGGTTCGCTGCTGCGATACCATGGGCTATGGCGTCAACTATCCTGGTGCCGTGATCCCACGTTCCGTACCTGGTATTATTTATGGTATTATGGTTCATGCAGGCGTGCCTTCCGAGCTGATCGAGTGGCACGGACACAATGATTTCTACAAGGCTGTCAGCAACTCCACCACAGCATGGCTGTACGGTGCCTGCGGCGTCAACACTTCCTTATTTGGCATTGGCGAGCGTACCGGAAATACACCTCTTGAGGCTATGGTATTTGAGTATGCACAGCTTCGCGGAAACCTTGGCGGCATGGATACCACAGTGATCACCGAGCTGGCAGAGTATTATGAGAAAGAGATCGGCTACCACATTCCGGAGAGAACACCTTTCGTAGGTAAGAACTTCAATGTAACAAGAGCCGGCATCCACGCAGACGGTCTTCTGAAAAACGAGGAGATCTACAACGTATTTGATACTGAGAAATTCCTGAACCGCCCGGTTGAGGTTGCCGTATCCAACACCTCCGGAGCAGCCGGAATCGCCCACTGGATCGACAGCCACTACCGCCTGAAAGGGGAGCAGAGGGTCGACAAGAACAGCGAGCTCGTCAAGATGATCAAAGCCTGGGTAGACAAACAGTACGAGGATGGACGTGTGACCGTGCTTTGCGATGAGGAACTTGAGAACATCGTGGCAGAGACTTGCACACGCCTTGGAATTACATTAAAATGATATCAGGGTCAAAAGGTCAAAAAGCCGTTCATGCTTGCATGATAAGGCTTTTGAACTTGGGACCCGCCGAACATGAGGAAGCAGCGATTTACGTAGTAAATCAGCGGATTCCGAATGTTCGAGAATTGCGGGAGCTGCTTTGCAGCGGAGCAATTCGTAGATATCAAGTTAGGGTCAAAAGACTTTTTGACCCTAACATCAAACTACACTTCATATTTAGGAGGATATAATGGGAAAAATTCAGATGCAGACCCCTCTTGTTGAGATGGACGGGGATGAGATGACCAGAATTCTGTGGCAGATGATCAAGGATGAGCTTCTTCTTCCTTTTATCGATCTGAAGACAGAGTATTATGATCTTGGACTGGAATACAGAAATGAGACAGATGACCAGGTTACCATAGACGCAGCAGAAGCCACCAAGAAATACGGCGTAGCAGTCAAATGCGCAACCATCACCCCCAACAAGGCCAGAATGTCTGAGTATGACCTGAAGAAAATGTATAAAAGCCCTAACGGAACCATCCGTGCCATCTTAGACGGAACGGTTTTCCGTGCACCCATCGTGGTAAAGGGCATTGAGCCATGCGTCAAGAACTGGAAGAAGCCGATCACCATCGCACGTCACGCTTACGGTGATGTTTATAAGAACACCGAGATGTACATCGACAAGCCAGGAGATGCCATGCTGGTATTTAAAGGAGCAGACGGCGAGGAGAGAAGCGAGCTGATCCATCACTTTGACGCACCAGGTGTGATCCAGGGCGTTCACAACCTTGACAAATCCATTGAAAGCTTTGCAAGATGCTGCTTTAACTACGCACTGGATACCAAACAGGATCTGTGGTTCGGCGGCAAGGATAC
The DNA here is from genome assembly GCA_963651655.1 of bacterium. Taxonomy (GTDB): domain Bacteria; phylum Bacillota; class Clostridia; order Lachnospirales; family Lachnospiraceae; genus Blautia_A. The sequence goes on from CAVJRB010000445.1 coordinate 5,056, forward strand.
CATCTCCAAGACCTACGACGGCAGATTTAAAGAGATTTTCCATGACATCTTCGAGGCAGAGTTCAAGGAGAAATTTGAGGCAGCAGGCATCACTTTCTTCTACAGCCTGATCGATGACGTAGTTGCCCGTGTTATGAAAGCAGAGGGCGGATTTATCTGGGCATGCAAGAACTATGATGGAGATGTGATGAGCGACATGATCTCTTCCGCATTTGGTTCCCTTGCCATGATGACTTCCGTTCTGGTTTCTCCAAACGGATACTATGAGTATGAGGCAGCACACGGAACCGTGCAGAGACATTATTATCGTCATCTGAAAGGAGAGGAGACCTCCACTAACTCCGTGGCAACTATTTTCGCATGGACAGGAGCCCTGAGAAAACGCGGCGAGTTAGATGACAACAAAGAGCTTATGGCATTTGCGGATAAGTTAGAGAAAGCCACCCTTTCCGTAATCGAAGGCGGCCAGATGACCAAAGACCTGGCCCTGATCACCACCTTAAAAGACGTAAAGGTTCTCAACAGCCGCGAGTTTATCCTGGCAATCAGAGAGAAACTGGAAAATATGTAAATGTTAATATTGTTATAATATAAAATAGGAGCAGTAAAACAGGAGCAGGTTCGGAAGAAAAATCCGAATTCTGCTCCTGTTTTATAAAAGGGGACTGGCAGTTTTACGCCAG
>CAVJRB010000446.1:0-7302 GCA_963651655.1 bacterium
TGATCGTGCACGGAGATAACCGCGAAGAAGCCATTGCAAAAATGAAGAGTGCTCTTGGGGAAGTGATCATCCAGGGCGTTGACACAAATGTAGACTATCAGTTTGAAATCATGAACGATCCGGACTATCAGAAAGGTATTTTTGACATCGGTTTTCTGGAAAGTCACCAGATCGGAGGAGTGAAGGTAAATGAAGCTTAAGTATGCCTTTAAACGTACAATTGCAAATTCATCTGCTGGCGCGGGACAGGAAACAAAGCCGGAAGTGCCGGACGGAATGCTGAAAAAATGCAATGCCTGCAAAGGCGCTGTTTTTGTAGACGAGGTAAAAAAGAACAACTACATCTGTCCTCACTGCGGCAATTATTTCCGCATTCATGCAAGGCACAGAATCGAAATGATCGCAGATGAGGGAACCTTTGAAGAGTGGAATCCGGTCATGCCGATAAGCAATCCTCTGTCCTATAAAGGGTACCCGGATAAGGTGAAAAAGCTTCAGGAAAAGACGGGCCTTGACGAGGCTATTGTCACAGGAAGGGCAAAAATTGGCGGCATATCTGCAGTTCTTGGTGTATGCGACAGCCGTTTTCTCATGGCAAGCATGGGAGAAAATGTAGGCGAAAAAATTGCCAGGGCAGTGGAAAAAGCTACGGAAGAAAGACTTCCTGTGGTGCTGTTTGCCTGCTCCGGAGGGGCGAGAATGCAGGAGGGAATCGTATCCTTAATGCAGATGGCCAAGACCTCTGCGGCCTTAAAAAAACACAGCGATGCAGGGCTTCTTTACATCAGTGTTCTGACTAATCCAACCACCGGAGGCGTAACTGCAAGCTTCGCCATGCTGGGGGACATTATTCTTGCAGAGCCAGGTGCACTCATTGGTTTTGCAGGGCCGAGAGTCATCGAGCAGACCATCCGCCAGAAGCTTCCCAAGGGCTTTCAGAAGTCAGAATTTCTTCTGGAACACGGCTTTATCGACCAGATTGTAGAGCGAAAGGATATGAAAGAAACTCTGGCAGAGCTTTTGAAAATGCATTGCGAAAGTGCTGCAGATAACAGGGATGAGAAGGCAGAGCAAACAAATAAAGAGTTCTATTCTCCTGCAAAAAAGTCTGCATGGGAGCATGTTCTCCTTGCCCGCAGCAAAGAACGGCCAACAGGAAAAGACTACATTCCATGGCTGTTTGACCACTTCATGGAGCTTCACGGAGACCGTCTCTTCGGGGATGATCCTGCTTTGATCGGAGGTATTGCATACTTTGCTGGAAAGCCTGTAACCGTGATCATACAGGAGAAAGGAAACGGAACCAAAGAGAATATCGCGTATAATTTCGGCATGGTTTCCCCGGAAGGATACCGCAAGTCCCTGCGCCTTATGAAGCAGGCTGAGAAATTCGGAAGACCTGTGATCTGCCTGGTGGATACCCCAGGTGCGTTCTGCGGAATTGAGGCAGAAGAGCGGGGCCAGGGAGAGGCAATTGCCCGTAATCTTTTCGAGTTATCCGGTCTTAAAGTGCCGGTGCTGTCCATTGTGATTGGAGAAGGAGGAAGCGGCGGCGCCCTTGCACTTGCCGTAGGAGATGAGGTCTGGATGATGGAAAATTCCATCTATTCCATTCTTTCCCCGGAAGGCTTTGCCACCATTCTATGGAAAGACAGCACAAAGGCAAAAGAGGCAGCTGAAGTGATGAAGCTGACTGCTTCTGACCTAAAAGATCTTGGAATGATTGAACAGATTATTCCGGAAAAAGAGCCCCTTACCAGAGAGAATATGATGGAGACAATGGAAGTTTTAGGAGACAGGATCAGTGGTTTTCTGGATACATATTGTGCATATGATTTGGAAAAATTACTGAATAAGCGTTATAATCGTTTTAGAAATTTGTAAAAATGTAGAAAAATATACCAGATTGTGATATACTTACCGTAAATATTTGCTTGGAAGTTTTACAGAAAATACAGGAGGCTGCCGGCGGAAGCGGACAGCGCATATGCAGGAGAGAAGAGAGTGGAAAACAGGGAAGTTATTAATGATGTACTGGTGCATCTGTTTAACGAGATCATGGAGCTGGAAGAGCAGGCAATCATTACGGAGGAATACAAGGATATCACAAATAATGATATGCATATCATTGAGGCAGTTGGACTTGGCGGAAACAAAATGTCTGACATTGCTGCCAAGCTGAACATCACCGTAGGCTCCCTGACGACCTCTATGAACAGTCTGGTAAAGAAGGGATACGCCACAAGAGAGAGAAGTGAACAGGACAGGCGCGTGGTATTTATCCATCTTACCTTGAAGGGAAGAAAAGCCTACCATCATCATGCGGAATTTCACCGTAAGATGACAGATGCCGTGTTGGATGTTCTGGATGAAAACGAAGCTCTTGTACTGGCGAAAGCTCTGGATCGCCTGACTCTTTTCTTCAGACAATATAAGTCATAAAACCTTTCAGGCACATGTCAAATGTATCAAAAATATGGAAGCTGGATCCCCACAGGACCCGGAAAGGACAGTCTTATGAAGAAAAGAACAGTATCATGGATTATGACAGCAGCACTTGGCGTGGGAGCACTGACCGGAAGTATGTGCAGTGCAAATCTGGTTTTTGCAGAAGAGCAGACAGAAGAACAGAATGCAGAGAGTGAAGAGGAAACAGAACAGACCGATACAGATGCCTCTGTGATGAAGATCGGAGCCCTTAAGGGTCCTACCGCAATGGGAATGGCACAGCTTCTGGATGATGAGAATTATGAATTTTCCATTGTGGCATCACCGGATGAAATCGTCCCGATGATCGTTCAGGGACAGGTTGATATTGCGGCAGTTCCTTCCAATCTTGCTTCTGTTTTATATCAGAAAACAGACAAAAACATCAGCGTACTGGCAGTGAACACACTTGGAGTTCTTTACCTTGTGGAGAACGGGGATTCCATTCAGTCTGTAGAGGATCTGAAGGGCAAAACTATTTACGCCAGCGGCAAAGGCGCTACACCTGAGTATGCGTTAACCTCTGTTCTGGAAGCCAATGGACTGGATCCTGAGAAGGACGTAACTATTGAGTACAAGTCCGAACATGCAGAGGTAGTAGCAGCCCTTGCAGAGGATCAGACCGCAGTGGGACTTCTTCCTCAGCCATTTGTAACCACAGCACTTATGAAGAATGAGAACCTTCGCGTTGCTCTGGATCTGAACGACCTTTGGGAGTCTTCTGTGACAGATGGAAGTAAGCTGGTAACTGGTGTTGTAGTTGCAAGAAATGACTATCTCAAAGAGCATGAGGCAGACGTAGATGCCTTTATGGATGCGTATAAGAACTCTGTGGAATTTGTAAATTCTGATACGGAGGCAGCCGCTGAGATTATTGGAAACCACGACATTATTTCTGCTGAAGTAGCAGTAAAAGCCATTCCACAGTGCAGCATTGTATTCATGGAAGGTGATGAAATGCAGACCATTCTTTCCGGTTATCTGAACACCTTAAATGAGCAGAATCCGGAGATCATCGGAGGCCAGTTGCCGGATGAGGACTTCTACTACAAACGCTAATGCGACAAAAAAACATCGGTTATGTTATAAAATACTGGCAGCTGCCGTCTGGATTCTAGTCTGGCAGCTTGCCAGCATGTGGCTGAAACAGGAGATCCTTCTGGCATCTCCTGTTTCTGTTATAAGAAGGCTTGGGCAGTTGATTGTGACCGTGGATTTCTGGAAATCCATCGGATTTAGTTTTGGCAGGATCGTTCTTGGATTTACCCTGGCGCTGGTTCTTGGAACTTTGCTGGCGGCACTTTCCTATGGGTTTTCTGCAGTGGAAATTCTCATGGATCCGCTGATTACAGTAATCAAAGCCACTCCGGTTGCATCCTTTATTATCCTGTGCCTGATCTGGATCCCATCCAGAAATTTATCCGTTTTTATTTCCTTTCTTATGGTTTTTCCAGTGGTCTACACCAACCTTCTGGAAGGCCTGCGGCAGACGGATAAGCAGCTTCTGGAAATGGCAGATTCCTTCGGTGCAGGTCTTGGGAAAAAGGTAGAATTCGTTTATCTTTCCCAGGTTATGCCCTATGCAGCTACGGCCTGCAAGCTTGGACTTGGGCTTTGCTGGAAGGCTGGAATTGCAGCTGAAGTCATTGGAATTCCCACAGGTTCCATCGGCGAAAAATTATATAAATCCAAGGTCTATCTGGAAACACCGGACTTGTTTGCATGGACCATTGTGATCATATTTGTGAGCATGACTTTTGAGAAAATCTTTTTATTTTTCCTGAAAAAAATCACCGGAGAGCAGCCATAAAGACGTGGCTTTCCGGTGATTTTTGATTCTTTTTAGCTGACTCCGTTTTTGGCACAGATGTCTGCCAGGCAGCATCTGTCGCAGTAAGGTTTGGTTCTTGCGGTACAGACTTCACGTCCGTGGTTGACCAGGCGATGGCAGAAATCATTGCCTTCTTCCGGGGGAATGATTTTCCAAAGTGCCATCTCTACTTTCTTTGGTTCTTTGATGTTGTCTACAAGGCCGATTCGGTTGGTCAGGCGGATGCAGTGGGTATCTGTGACAATGGCAGGCTTCCCAAACACATCTCCTATGATCAGGTTGGCACTTTTTCGCCCAACTCCGGGGAGGGCAAGAAGGGCATCGAAGTCGCATGGAACATTGTCCTGGTATTTCTCGTGAAGGATTTTCATGCAGGCGCTGATGTCGCGGGCTTTGCTTTTTCCCAGTCCGCAGGGCTTCACGATTGCTTCGATTTCTTCTGGTGTGGCAGATGCAAGTGCTGCTACATCCGGGTATTTGGCGTACAGGGCCTGAACCACTACATTCACCCTTGCGTCTGTACACTGCGCCGCCAGCCGCACGCTTACCAGAAGCTTCCACGCCTCATCATAATCCAGGGTACAGTCCGCCAGAGGATATTCTTTTTTTAACCGATCTATCACTTCAAGAGCAAGTTCTTCTTTTGTCATAAAATTCCTTTCTGAGAATCTGGATGCTTACAGATTCCGTTATTATTTTAAGGCAAGTTCTGTGTATATTGTAATGGGAAAATTACAATTTTGCAAGTTTACGCTGTTCTGTTTTTATGCTAAAATTATGGAAAAGTCACTGTTCGCTCCGTGAACAGTGACACGGAAAATATTTACGAATCGCTCCGCTGCGAAGCGGCCTTTGCAATTCGTGTGCGAAATACGGGGGAGGAAATGCAAAATGAAAGTACGTATGTATAATGTAGGCTGCGGTGACTGCTTCTGTCTGCGGGACCGCAAGGGAAGTCTTCTGGTAGATTTCGGAACCAGCAATAACCGGATTGACGGACACCCAAGAAGTGATATCTTTGACGTGATCATCTCAGATTTTACCACCATTTCCCACAAAAGCCTTCTGCTGACCAACTTTCAGCTGGACCATATATCCGGCCTTCTTTACATGCTGAAAAAGTACCGGGGAAGCAATGACTTTAACAAAATTTACCTTCCAGACGTATTTTCCGCCCCTTCCATGAGCCGAACCCTCACCCTTCTTCTGCTTTCTGACCTTATGAAAAATACGTACCTCCCCAGCAAACAGATTAGCCTTTATGCTTTCGTAGAAGCTCTGGTGAAACAGCCCCAGAATATTGAATTTCTGAAAAGAGGAGATATCTTCGAGAGCAAATACCAGGTCCTCTGGCCGGACTGCGGTGTGATTGAGAAGGAAACCAACGAGACTTATGCTTACATCCAGTCTTTAGAAAAAACAGAGAACGCTGTATCAGAAAGAGAAAATGAGTTTACGGAAGAAGTATCAGAAGCTGTAGATTCTGTTGCAGAAAAATTGCCCGAAAATGAACCTGCAGAGGTTTCTAAATACAGCTGTGAAGAAGCCCTGCTTCGTCTTGAAACTTTTGCGGACAAACTGCGCCAGATCATCTGCGGAACCCTCAAAACCAACGCATATGCTCTGGAATGCGAGTTTCGTGACTTAAGAGAAGACCCGTCAGTCATCCAGATGCTCCAGACTTTTGAAGCCGCAAACCTCAACCTCCGCCAGTTCAAAAACAAGATCAGTCTGGTTTTCCACAGCACTACAGACGGAGAAATGAACGTCCTTTTCACCGGAGACATTCCAGGGAAATACATGGAAATGATCGCTTCCAACTATGATGACACCCTGCCCCTCCACGAACACTACTGGTGCGTCAAAGTCCCCAACCACGGCATCCAGGCAGATTATTTTGACTTTACCGACTATACCCCGGAGAACATGCTCATCTCTAACGGCATCTACTACGCCGACAACAAGAAACAAACCAAAGCCTACCGCACCTCCGCCCAGTACGCCGGCCTTTTCTACATCAACGACACCCACATGTACTGCTCCAGCTCCGCCTGCTGCGACGGCTACCGCAACGGCTGCACCTGCAAAGAATGCGACGTAATTTCCCCGCAGTATTACAAAGACATTTAACCCTCTACACTCCATTTTCCTACAAGTGAAAATCAAAAATAGAAAGAAGCGTCAAGATTGTACGAAATATAACAATCCTGCCGTTTCTTTTAAGTTTCACCCTTGAGTGTGTTTGTAAAATCATTTCCGCAAAGTGTGACGCACATCTTGCAGAAAGCCTTTTTCAAACACCATCTAAAATTTCACAAGTTTTAACCAATTCTCAGACATCCAGAGGCGGTGCGTTCCAGACAGTCAGTTCAAAAACGGGATTTTGCGAGCATAGCGACAGCCGCATGAACACTGTCTGAGCCTCTTTAGGCGAGTTTGTTCATGCGGCTGTCAATAGGCGGCGGAGCAAAATCCCGTTTTTGAACGTTGTCTGGAACGCACCGCCTCTGGATGTCGTCCGCCTTGAATACTGTATTTAATTCAAATGCCAAATATCCTTATTATACTGCTCAATCGTTCTATCAGAAGAGAAGAATCCAGCCTCCCCAATATTCACAAGCATCTTCTTAGCCCACGCATTACGATCCTCATAATCCGCAAACACCTGATCCTTAACCTTAATATAATCCTTCAGATCCAGTAAAGTCATAAACCAGTCCTTATTCAGAAGCTCGTTGTAGAAGTTTCTCAAATGCTCCTCTTTGCCAATCTTCAGCATCGGCTCGCTGACAATGAAATCCACATACTTCTTAATATCAGCATCCCCTTCATAAATGGCACGGGAATTATAATCAGCTTTCTCATAATGCTTAATAATCTTATCACTGGACTCACCAAAGATATAAATATTATCCTCGCCAACCAGCTCACTGATCTCCACATTTGCACCATCCATGGTTCCCAGTGTTACAGCACCGTTGAGC
>CAVJRB010000447.1:0-3137 GCA_963651655.1 bacterium
AGCCAGCGTATCCATATCGAAAAAGGTTTAAACGATGGATTATCTTTTGCTGCCATTGCCAGAAAACTGGACAAACATCCCAGCACTATCGCAAAGGAAGTAAAAAAACACCGCACTTTTCAACCACGTGATGAGAATCCTAAAAAGCCTCTTCGATGTGCACTTTTTAAGGAATGTACGATGCGTTTTCTCTGTGATGAAAAGGACTGTGTGAAAATGTGTAAGACCTGTTTCGACGTAAGTCTTCAGGTTTCCAAATGCAGCTATTTATGCCCGGAATATCGCGAGCCACAGTGTGAATCCATTTGTAAGGCTCCCTATGTCTGCAATCACTGTGCAAGACAGAGGACCTGCAATAAAAATAAAGCCTACTATATCGCACAGCATGCGGACAGGTCCTATCATGAACTTCTTGTTTCATGCAGACAGGGAATCAATCAGAGTGCGGCAGATATCGCCCTGCTTGATGATCTGATTTCCCCATTACTGGCCCAGGGACAGTCATTAGCACATATCTATGCTTTTCATGGACATGAGATCCCATGCTCCAGAAAAACACTTTATAGCTACATAGAACAGGGCGTTTTTACTGCCAGGAACATTGATCTGCGCCGAAAAGTCCGTTATAAATGCAAGCCAAGAAAAACCGGAACAAGAATAAGTCTGGCTGCAAAAGAGTTTCGTATTGGCCGGACTTATGACGATTTCCAGAAGTTTATCCAGGCAAATCCGGATATCCCAATCGTTGAAATGGATACCGTCGAAGGTGGTCGGGATAACAGTACACAGGCTTTTCTGACCCTTTTTTTCCGTAACTGTTCTCTTATGCTCATTTTTGTACTGAAAGAAAAAACACAGGATCAGGTTATAAAGGTATTTGATTATTTAACGGAAAAACTTACCATAAAGGTTTTTCAGGAACTTTTTCCGGTGATTTTGACTGATAATGGTATGGAGTTTCAATTCCCAGAACGAATAGAATGTGATAAAAATGGAGAAATCCGTACCAAAATCTTTTACTGTAATCCGAATTCTTCCTGGCAGAAAGGACGGATTGAAAAGAATCACGAATATATCCGGTATGTGATTCCCAAAGGTCAGAGTCTGGATAACTATACTCAGCGGGATGCCTGTATCTTAATGAATCATATCAACAGTGAAGCAAGAGACAGCCTGAATGGCTGCACTCCATTCAGACTGTCAAAAATGCTTTTGAATAACAGGTTACATAGACTGCTATGTCTTCAGGAAATACCTGCAGATCAAGTTACTTTGAAACCTTGGTTACTCAAAAAATAGAACTGTAAGCAGGCTGGAATCCACTGCCGAATTTAATCCTACAAAAATTTAGCATGTGGAATTTAGTCTTGCACGATTATCCAGATGCCTGTTTACCATGCTTGCACACATGAAAACAGGCGCCTGCAGGTTTATTATAGCTCTATTTTTGTCACTCGTAAATCAAAACAAAGTGAATTAAGTCTTATAAAATCAAGACTTGACATAAATCAAGAATTTACTTTGAAACTTAACGAACACCTCTGCCAAGAAATTTTCTTCACAGAGGTATTTTTCTCATGTATTTCTTATTCTGCCCAGAACCAGTCAGCGATACGGTATTCTCCCATTGCATCTGCTTTGATGCCCTGAAGGTCTTTGTTTGCGCCAATTCCGGACATTGCTGTATACAGCGGAACGGTCAGAGCTTTATCTCCCATAACATGCTGAACGGTCTTAAATGCTTCAAGACGAGTCTCTTCGTCAAGGCTTGTATGGTTTGCATCATATGCTGCATTCACCTCCGGATCATCCATGTGTCCGTAATTCTGTCCCTGTCCGCCGCGGTATAATGCATATAACTCTTCCAAATCAGCCATTCCCATGGAGAAAGTAACAAGGTTCAGATCGAAGTCTCCGCCTTTGAAAACATCATCAAACCATGCATTTGACTCCATTAATTCAATGTTCAGATTAATTCCTACGTCAGCAAGATATGCCTGTACAATTTCAAGAGGTTTGGAATAAGCATCATTAGAAGAAGCCTTTACGGTAAGGTCAAGTCCATCCGGATATCCTGCTTCCGCCAGTAATTCTCTGGACAGATCCGGATCATAAGCAGGTCCCTCATAATCGAAATCGTAGCCAGGTACAAAGTTTGCATAAATTGCCTGGGCTACTGCTCCCTGTCCTTCGATAGCTCCCATCATAACTCCTTCTTTGTCAATTGCATGTGCAACTGCAAGACGAAGGTTTTCATCAGCAAAAATTCCATCAAAGTTGAAAATGATCCAGGTTGTGGCATTGCCAAGAGTTTCATCATACTGAAGATCCGGATTTGCCTGTACATTTGGCACATCTGTCTGGGGAACCTTTGTATGAACATCAATCTCTCCATTTTCCAGTCCCAGCGTAGCTACACTATTATCTGGCTGAATACGGAAGGTAACGTCTTTGATGGATGGTGCGCCTTTATAATAATCCTCGTTTGCTGTCAGGACAATTCTGTCTCCGGTACTCCACTCTACGAATTTATAAGCTCCGGTTCCTACTGGATTTCGTCCAAAATCACTTTCGCTCTCGTATGCTTCTTCCGGAAAGATTACCATGTAATCAGAGGAAACACACTCCAGAGCAGGACCATACTCGAAGTCAAAATGAAGCACTACATGAGAATCATCCTGAACTTCCATGCTGTCCATTGCTGAAGTAGCAGTATCTGCATAACCAGCATTGATAATTGTATTGTAGGAAAATGCCACATCTTCTGCTGTCATTGGCTCTCCGTCATGGAAGGTTACATCATCACGCAGGGTAAGGACAAGATCCTTGTTATCATTTTCCCATTCCCAGTCTGTAGCAAGACCAGGTTCGAAGGTTCCGTCTTCCCCTTTCTCGATCAGAGTATCGAAAATCTGACGGGAAACCATGTTTACGGATGTAGAAGCAGCCAGGCCGCCGCATAATGTACTGGGCTCTGACCAGAGTGCGATTACAATATCGTCCCTGTCAGCCGCTGCTGCCGGTGTTGCTCCAGCTACTGCCATTGTGGAAACAAGCACAGCTGAAACCAGTGTTTTGAATTTTTTCATAAATGTGTTCCTCCTTATTTGGTTTTTATTTCACATCCGTTTTGGATG
>CAVJRB010000448.1:0-3625 GCA_963651655.1 bacterium
GGCCAAGGCACACGCCTAGGATGGGGATTTTGCCCGCAAATTCTTTTATTACAGGAATACAGATTCCTGCATCTGCCGGTCTTCCCGGTCCCGGGGAAAGCACGATGGCTTCCGGTGCCATCGTTTCAATCTCCTCAAGGGAAACCGCATCGTTTCTTACCACCTGCACATCTGGATTTACAGATCCGATCAGCTGATACAGGTTATAGGAAAAGCTGTCGTAATTATCAATTAGTAAAATCATTCCAATCCCTCCTCTGCCTGGCTGATGGCTCTTACCACTGCTCTTGCCTTATTCTGGCACTCTTCAAATTCTTTTTCCGGCACGCTGTCTGCCACGATTCCGGCACCGGAGCGGATGCAGATCTCATCCTTCTTTTTGTAAACCAGGCGGATTGCAATGCACACATCCAGGTTTCCTGTGAAATCCACGTATCCAATGGCTCCGCCGTAAATTCCTCGTTTGCTTTGTTCTAATTCCTGTATGATCTGGCAGGCACGGAACTTTGGCGCTCCTGAAAGGGTGCCTGCCGGTAAAACAGCATCCACTGCATCAATGGCATCTTTTCCTTTTTTGATAACGCCTGTTACGGTAGAACCAAGATGCATCACACAGGAATATCGTTCCACGGTCAGGTATTTTTCTACCTTCACACTGCCAAGCTTACTGATCTTTCCAATGTCATTTCTTCCAAGATCCACCAGCATATTGTGCTCTGCCAGCTCTTTTTCATCCTGAAGGAGGTCTGCCTCAAGGGCCCTATCCTCTTCTGCATTTTTTCCGCGGGGCCTTGTTCCAGCAAGAGGGAAGGTGCTTAAGTTTCCATGTTCCAGCTTCACCAGTGTCTCCGGGGAAGCTCCGGCGATCTCAATATCATCGCTGGAAAAATAGAACATATAGGGGGATGGATTGGTTGCACGCAGCACTCTGTAGGTGTCAAATAAGCTTCCTTCCGCTTTCGCTCTCATAGGATTGGAAAGAACTACCTGGAAGATATCTCCCTCATGGATATAATGCTTGGCTTTTTCCACCATGTCACAGTACTTTTCCTTTGGGAACTGGGGCTTTATTTCGGACTTCAGCTGAATAGGCGGGAAAACCTTCTTTTCTCCTTTTTTGATCAGGCGGGTCATCTCTTCTAACTTGTCGGCTGCTTTTTGGTAGGATTCTTCCAAATTGTCGGTCATCACGCCTGTGATCAGAAATACCTTCTGGCGATAGTGGTCAAAAGCAATGACATCGTTGAAAAGCATCAGATCCAGATCCCGGAAGTCCTGCTGTTCCTCGTCCTTTAAGTTCAGCTTTGGCTCGCTGTACTTAATGTAGTCGTAGGAAAAATATCCTACCAGGCCGCCTGTGAAAGCCGGCATATTTTCCATGACCGGGCTTTTGTATTTTTCAATGATCTCACGGATGGCATCACCTGGATGAGTGACCTGCCGGATTTCTTCCACAGAGTTGTCTGTTCCGTTTTCCCCGGCTTCCATTGCTTCTTTTGTTCTGCGGATTCTTAAGGTACCGTCTGTGCAGGTAATTTCCATGGAAGGATCATATCCCAGGAAGGAATATCTGCCCCATACCTCATTCTGGCTGGCACTTTCCAGCAGATAGCAGTGATGACTGGCTTTGTGAAGGATCCGCATCATCTCCACCGGGGTGTAGCTGTCTGCGTACAACTCTTTGCAGACCGGAATTCTTTTGTAGGTTCCTGCTGCCATTTCTCTGATCTCGTCAAATGTTGGATACATCTTTTAACACCTCCGTATATACTAATGTGACAATAGAAAAGACCCGTCCAGGACAGAACTTCTATGTCTGTCAAGGACGGGTCCATAATATACTCACCCGCGGTGCCACCTTGATTCACGATCAAACAATCGTGCTCTTAACGGAATACTATCATACTCCTGACAACTGACGTATGTCTTACGTCGCACGCTACTTGGCATCTGATGCAAAACTCTCTTGACCATTTCTAATTCTGCCCTGTTCTGCTTCCTGTTCGCCTTTCAATGCGCCCTCAGCGGCCCATTTGATAAACTGCATTACCATCCGGCTCTCAGCCTCCCGGACTCTCTGTGGGTGCACGATCATCTTTATCCCCGCTTCAACGGTTTAGTCTGTTAAATTGAATTTTATATAAAATAGCACAGAAAAAATCAATTGTCAAGTATTTTTATATCTTTCACAAATTTTTCGCAAATAAAAGACCTGTCCAAAGAAGCATTGAAGCTTGCCATGGGCAGGTCTTATATGGATTTACTGCTCTTTTTCGTACAGGAATTCTTCCGGCAGGGTTACGTGGAAATCTTTGGCTACTGCCCGGAAATCATCTGGTGTGATGGTCTGCAGCTTACGCGGAGCCATGGACATTACCTTTACAAGGATCTCAGCGGACTTCTCTACTGTGTGAAGAAGACCGAAGGTCAGGTCAAAGTCCTCTCCGGAGCAGAACATTCCGTGATGTGCCCAGATGACAACATCATATTTTTTCATCAGCTCTGCAGTCTTTACTGCAATTTCTCTTCCACCTGGTACCATCCAGCCAACAACGCCTACACCATCCGGGAAAACTACCGGGCACTCTGTCGCAGACTCCCAAAGCTCTCTTGTAAATACCTTGTCATCCAGAGGAAGTACAAAGGTAAGTGCAATGGTGTTTGTGGTATGTGCGTGGTAAATAACACGATGCTTTCCATTTGTCAGCTTTTTCTTTACTTCGTGGTTCATCAGGTGGGTGGGAAGCTCACTGGTTGGGCGGCCGCCTTCTACAAGGCCCCAGCGGATTCTGTAATTAACGCCTTTGTCGTCCAGCTCGATAATAGCCAGGCAAGCCTCCGGGTCTACTGCTATATTTCGGAAATATTTGCCGCTTCCGGTTACCAGGAAAAACTCTCCTGCAAGTCCCGGCACCTCTGTGCCGATTGGTTGCCACTCTCCCGGTGCATTCAAACGGGGACGGATCATTTCTACTTCCTCATTTTTCAGACGATAGCTTAAGTTTCCGCCGTTTCTCTCGTGCCAGCCCTGCTGGAAACCATCGTCTGCCATTTTAATAAAGCCCTTCATAAATTTGGAATCTAAAATCTTCATACCATCTTCTCCTTTTCTCGTATCGCCAATCTTTCCTTCTCTCTTCCTTAGAGCGTGTTTAAAAAAGCTCTGGGATCAGAAGGCTGGTCGCAATTATGGTCCCCGGCTTTTTGTGAGCCATTCATCTTTCATGCCTGCCGCAAATTCCAGGCTATGCATGTTATGGGACCATACGAATACTCTGTGCCAGGCAGTGCCTTTTCTTGTTTCTGACAGGTATTCGGTATGTTTTGTTTGCTTCTTTTTGTTTACAGGCACAGTATAACACTTAACTGGATTTTGAAAAGAACCTGGCTTGCCTTGTTTGCATGTTCCCTTTGCAAATAAGGACCCAAAATAAAAGGCTTATTTTGTATTCGAAAAAACTTTCAAAAAAATTTCAACTTTTTTGAAAAAAGCTGTTGACAATTTGCGACAGTTGATAGTATAATAGCAAAGCGAGCTGCGGAAGAGAGATAAATCTTCACAGATTGTATATGGGGTCTTAGCTCAGCTGGGAGAGCATCTGCCTTACAAGCAGAGGGTCATAGG
>CAVJRB010000449.1:0-2659 GCA_963651655.1 bacterium
ACACATATGGCAGTGGTTGCCCCCACCGTTCAGAAAATTCTGGACATCAAAGCTACGTGGGAAATTACTGCAGACGGCAGTATAAAAGTGAAAATGAATGTAACAAAAGATATGGAATTCCCGATGCTTCCAAGGTTTGGACTGCGTCTGTTCTTAAAAGAAGACTTTAAGGATGTGACATACTATGGCATCGGACCGGATGAAAGTTATGCAGATAAACATCACGCTGGAAGCCACGGCATTTATACATCCAAGGTGGAAGATCTGCATGAAGACTATCTTCGTCCTCAGGAAAACGGAAGCCATACAGATTGCGACTATGTAAGCATAAGCAGTGAGAAACTGACGCTGTCAGCAGCTGGGAAAAAGACGATTGCATTTAATGCTTCCGTATACACCCAGGAGGAATTAACAAACAAGAAGCACAGCTATGAGCTGGAAAAATGCGGAAGCACCGTACTTTGCATCGATTATGCACAGAACGGTATCGGCTCCAACAGCTGCGGTCCGATCCTTTCCGAGAAATACCAGTTAAATGAAGAAAAGTTCGCATTTGATGTGAAGCTGGTTCTGCAAAACAGATAAATAAGAAAGCTGTATTAGGATTGCAGCAGGTATGTCCTTAAAAATGGGATATATCTGCTGTTTTTTATGCACAATTTTACGGAAAATACAGACAGGACATCATAAGAATCGCATTTTGTGCATATTTTGTAAAATTAAGTTCATATAGTTTTTGAATGGAAAGCCTTATAATTGGATGAATGAAGCCTGTAAATGTTTCAAACTAAAGAGGGTAGGGAAAATGTATAAAGTATTATTTGCAGAGGATGAACTGCTGGTGCGCCTGGGATTACAGAATTCCATTCCATGGGAAAAATACCAGATGGAAGTAGCTGCACTTGCGGAAAACGGTCTGGAGGCATACCAGCTGTTTGAAAAAGTCCATCCGGATGTTCTGATCACAGACCTTCGCATGGAAGGAATGGATGGAGTGGAACTGGTAAGGCGTGTCAGGGAAATTGATGAGGAATGTGCTGTTGTCGTAATTTCCTGTCTCAACGATTTTGAGACATTACGGAAACTGATTCCTTATAATATCAATGCCTATGTATTAAAGGCAAGTATCACAATAGATGAAGTGTGCGGCGTCCTGGAAAAAGTTCAGGATTATCTTATAAAAATTGGAAGGACACCGGAAAGCGGTGCGGTACAAGTCGAAAACCTGGAAAAACGGATTTCCGATTATCTTCTGGAAGAAACAGATTCATGTGACTGGAAGGATGCGGATAAAATGGAGCATCTGCTTTTATTCAGCCTGAAAGAGGAAGACCAGGACAAGATTAACATGCTGGCCATGGATTTTATCTATGAGCTTGTGAACCGTCAGCTGCCGGGAAAACTTCTGGTCCCGCTTCGGGAAAAGGAATTCTGTATCTTTTATGAAGCAGAAGAAAAAAACATGGAAGAACGTATGAAGCGCATCAACAGCTCCATAGAAGATTTCCTGGGCGTGAAATTCCAGATCACCCACAGCAGGCGAAAGGAAAAAGAAGAATTAAAAGC
Source organism: bacterium (assembly GCA_963651655.1). Taxonomy (GTDB): domain Bacteria; phylum Bacillota; class Clostridia; order Lachnospirales; family Lachnospiraceae; genus Blautia_A. The sequence goes on from CAVJRB010000449.1 coordinate 1,567, forward strand.
ATGGTTTGACCGGACGTTTGCACAGCAGTATGAGGTCAATTACGACGATAACAGTGGAAAAGCGCTGATCCAGAAAGCTGTTGCCTATATGCAGGGCCATTATCAGGAAAGCCTCAGTCTGACCGACATTTCCCGCATCATCGGACTCTCCGGCAGTTACTTTTCCTACCTGTTCAAGCAGGAAACCGGGAAAAACTATGTGGAATATCTGAATGAGATCCGATTAGAGGCGGCCATGAAAGATCTGAAAATCAGCGATGAGAAGATCGTGGTCATTGCACAGAAACACGGATTCCAGAACCTGGAATATTTTTCCAGATACTTTAAGAAAAAGACAGGGGAGTCACCGGCAAAATGGAGAAAATTAAATCAATAAAACGGATGGACTGGAGGCAGAAGGTTCTGCTTTCCATACTGGGAAGCTTCCTGGTGATCATGAGCCTGCTTTTTTATATTACCTATTATTACTTTGTAGATAAAGTGGAAAAAGGAAATGAGAAGGTTGTTTTCATGACCTTTGAGCAGGCAGAAAAAGATCTGCAGGATATCCTGAAGGATGCAGAACTGTGTCTGGATAAATACATGACGGATGATCTGGTATGGAAATTTGTCCATGAATATCCGGAAGCAGAGGCAAAAAGAAGCAGATTAAAAGTTGGCATTACGGATGAATTTACCAGTGAAATGTCCGTAAACAGGGAGATTTCCGCTCTTGGAATTTTGTGTGGGGATGGTTTTGGAATCGTGTCCTCCTCATCCAGAAAAAACCGCAGCGGAGATACCGGACTTTCCGAAAAGCTTCAGAAAATACTTGCCTATAGTAAGGAAAACTATCCATATACCACCTGGCTTCCAGGCTGGGAACTGGAGCTGGAAGAATCCAGTCCCTTTTCCGTCATGCTGCAAAATTCAGGTCTGGTAGGAATCAAAGCAATGGGAGAAAGTGAAACTCTTGAGGAAGAGAGCTTTCTTTTTGTGTCCATCGGTGAAGCCAATATCCAGAATACCTACAATGCAGTTGCTTTTAATGACAGTGTGGCTGTCCTTGTGGATGAAAATAACCGGATCATTTCCAATGTGGGCGAAGAGAAGC
>CAVJRB010000450.1:0-5086 GCA_963651655.1 bacterium
AAGTAAGCGCTTATATACATCAACTTCTTGATTCCTCAGATTTGAAAGAATCTTCCCGTATTTGCGATAATGAGATATTAAATGCCATCCTTTGCCGTTATCAAAGACAATGCTATAAAAAACAAATTCATTTTATTACCGATATCAGAAGCGATGTACTTCAAAATATGCGTCATAACGACTTAACTGCCCTATTTTGTAATTTATTAGATAATGCAATGGAATCAGCAGAACTAATACCCGATTCTTACATTGAAATTACAGTGCAGAAAAAAGAGTCTTCACCATTTGTTGTTATCGTAGTTATCAATTCCTGTCGATGCGAACCGAATTATGACAGTGAACATTTTCCAATTTCACACAAACCAGATCAATCCAAACATGGATATGGAATAAAGAGCATAAAAAAAATAGTCAAACAATTTCACGGTGACATGCAAATGTACTATGACGAACTTAGTGCCACTTTCCATACAATCATAACCTTAAAGACGAAATAACGTTTTCTATTAAATTCTCTAATCAATGGAAATGGACAACACCATTTCCATGTTGTAAAATTGTATTTCCACTCCGTAAAGAAAAATGTCAGTGTTAGGTTATAATCATCTGTGATGATTAGTGTACTATTTTCATCAAACTATATTTCGATCTACTTGTAAACCATGAAATCATGCTCTTTGCACCATGATCTCCATCTGATTTTATTTTCTCGCAGAACTGTATTTCACAATCAGCAGTTCCACGCTAAGTACGTCCTGGAGTCTTCCTGTTTTCACCGCTTCTTCCGTGTCCACAAAATCTGTCACAGCCTGGCGCAGTTCACTGATCCGGTAGGATCTTGCGCAGGAAGCAATATTTCGCACCACAAAAGAAGGCACTCCAAGCCTGGACGACATCTCTGGCTGTGCAACACCTTCCTCTGTGTATTCTTTTACCAGCAAAAGCTGCCGAAACTGCTTGGCCAGAAGAAACAGAATTCGCATAGGCGGCTCTTTCAGAGTCAGAAGATCATAATACAGATCCAAGGCACGCTTCTGGTTTTTCTCTGTAACGGCGCGCACCATGTCAAAAATCTTATTCTGGGTCTGAGTGGTGCAGACCTCCTGGATATCTGCCCTTGTGACCACATTCCGGTCTCCGGTGTACGTGATCAGCTTCTCCAGCTCCATTCTCAGGTTTCCCATATCGATTCCTGTCATAGTCAGAAGAAGCTCCATATCACGCTGGGTAATATTTTTCCCCTCTCTTTTCAAAATGCCAGCTGCCCACTGCATCAGTGTTTTCTCGTCCTGGCGGGCAAATTCCCCGATCCTGCCGCAGGATTTTACAGCCTTATACATTTTGCTTCGCTTATCTACTTCATCTTCCACGAAAACAAGGCAGAGATAGTCTGGAAGCTCTTTCATGTAATCCGCCAGTTCATCACATTTGTTTTTGAAAAATCCGGTATCTTCCAACAGAATCACTCTGCGGTCAGCAAAAAAAGGCATGGTTTCACAAAGGTCGATCAGTTCCTTCACATCAATGTTCCGGCCTTCATAATGGTTGAAATTCATGGTATCGTCATCTGGATTCAACGCTTTCAGAAGTTTATTTTTATACTGTACCTTCAGATATGCTTCCTCTCCGCACAGCAGATATGCACTTTTAAAATTTCCTGATTTGATGTCTTCCTGGATATTCTTCAAAATTTACGCTCCTGTCATTCCGGGATTTTACTGTCAGCACAGTCACCTGCCATGCCTGACGTTCCATTAAACCATACCACAAAATTTCTTTTTATTAAAGTATAATTAAATATAATTTCCCAGATATCCTTTCAGCCGAATTTTCCCCTTCTGCCAGGAAACTGTCACTGCACCGCTTTTCATGGTAAATCCTACCTTGCAGTCGGCTTTTTCCAGCCTTTCCACAATTTCCGAGGCCGGATGACCGTAGGTATTGGTAGAGGAGCAGGAAATAATAGCATACTCTGGCTTAATTTTATCGAGGAACTGCTGACTGGTAGAATAATGGGAGCCATGATGTCCTACCTTCAGAAAATCCACATCCTCAAGGTTCCCCATTTCCAGAATTTTCTGTTCTGTCTCTTCTCCGATATCACCGGTCAACAGCCCGGTAAATTCCCCGTACTTTATCTGCAGAACCATTCCATCTTCATTTACATCTGTTCCAGAAGCATTTTCCAAAGGGGCGATTACCTGCATTTCCAGTTTTCCGGCTTTCAGACAGTCACCTTCTTTGACTTGTTTTACTGGAATCCCCGCTTCTTTCGCAAGCTGCGACAGCCTTTCCCATTCTTCAGGTGGTGTCTTCCAGTTTGGCAGATAAAGGCAGCCGATTTCAACAGAATTCAGTTTTTGCGCTGTCAGTTCCAGAATTTCTTCAACTCCGCTGATGTGATCCTTATCTGTGTGTGATACCAGAATTCCGTCTACTCTGGAAATCCCCTGATTTTTCAGATAAGGGAGAATCTGATACTGCCCGGTTCCGGATTTGTTTGTACTTCCGCCATCCACAAGGAAACAGTTGCCCTCTGGCGTTCTCACCACAATGCCATCTCCCTGCCCCACATCCAGACAAGTGATGGAAAACGGCTCCGTTTTTCTCCAGGAGATCAGAAACAATGCGGTACAGATCAGAAGCAGTGACAGGTATTTACGCACTCTCAAATTTCCAACTATATTTTTATTTTTCTCCTGCACCTTGTCCTTTTCCTTATCTGATGTACTGCTGTTTTTCCTTCTATATGTAAGCAGCAATACCACACCAGCAAGAACCGCATAGTAAGCAATAACCTGCCAGATTTGCGGCTGCCCGGCGATCCATGTCCCCAAAGGCAGATTTCCTGCCAGCATGCACAATTTCTCGTAAAATCCTGCCAGCAGCTTTCCTGGAAAAATCACCAGACTTCCAAGCTTCATATTTACACATCCCAGAAGCATTCCCAGCACACCGCTTCCCAGTACCACTCCAACAGTGGGAATCACAATTAAATTGAGAAAAATTCCGATAATGGAAATCTCACCGAAAAAATATAGGGAAACAGGCAACATAGTCAACTGTATAGCTGCGGATGCAGCCAATGCCACACTGCTCTTCTGACCCAAAGCTGCAATGCTTTTACAAATCAACTTTCCTTCTTTTCCCGTTGTTCTGAAGGTTCCTTTATCCGCTTTTCCGGTTCTGCCTTCCCTTTCTTTTTCAAAGCCTCGGGTAAACGCAGGTACCACAATTCCTGCTCCCGCCACTGCACTAAAGGATAAAAGAAATCCGCTGTTGTACAAATAAGCCCCAGATTCTCCCAGAATCATCATTGCGGAAACAGCCAGTGCTGTAGGAAGATCATAAATACGGCCTGTTATTTTGGCCCCTGTTGAGATGAGAAACATGCAGACTGCCCGCATGGTAGACACACTCCCCCCTGTCATCACGCCATACTGCAGCATAAAAAGCAGTGCCAGGAAACCGGAACCCCAGATTCCCAGCCCGGTTTTCATAAGAAGCTGATACAGCCCGGTTCCGATCACACTGATGTGCAGTCCGGAAATAGCAAGAATATGCACAATTCCAGCCATCTGATAGCGAAGCTTCACTTCTTTGTCCAGGCTGGTTTTATCCCCCAGCACGATTGCCTGAAAAATACCGGCTTCTTTTCCAGCAATTTTCCCAAGGACTCCTGCCAGGTACTCCCGAAGCTCGCTGACTCCCTGCCTGTATGCCGAATAATTTTGTGATTTTTCTATTATTTCGGCATTGTTTAGAAAATAATAAATATGCTGGCTGGCATAATACTGCTGGCTGTCGAATTCCCCTGGATTTCGCTTTTCTTCCACTCTTTTCAACTTTCCGGATACCAAAATAACAGTCCCGGCTGGAACTTCTTCTCTTTGTTTTAAAAACACTTTTACATTTTCGATGGATAATTTTTTTGATCGATAAATCAGATAGGTATTGCTTAGATAAACAGATTGTGAAAATTCATTTTCTGTGGTCTGTTCCACCTCTCCACAGAGGGTTGCCTGGGGATGCTCCTCAATCCAGGAAGCCGCATTTTCCGGAAGAGGATTCCCCCGTATAAGAGGAATCCCCGCCCAGTCTGCCGCACACATGGAAAGCATCAGGATCAGACACAGCATACATAGCGGTCTTCGCGTCATCAAACACGCTCCTTTCCTGGCTTTCACTCACTTTGATCCTCTTCTTTCAGAACCAAATCTGTGTTTTTGCTAAAAAGACTATATAAAGATGTTCCGTCACTAAGTGTGGCTTCCGCATTTCCTTCAACAGAAATCTGCACCTTATCTGCAGACGCAGTATCCAGAAGAGAATTTACCACAGAATAGATCATAGTATTTACAGGAATATCAATCCCTGAATCAGAAAAGGCAGAACTGAAATCCACGTAGCAAACATCGTCAGATACTTCTACGCCCAGAATCTCTGTTTCCTGTGGAATGGTCGGATAGTGTCCCTTCACCATCGGTCCCTTGGCAAGCTGCTCCAGGATCACGCGCTCGCGGGGAAGAATGCGCTTGTAGTACACATTTCGCTGCTCTGCCACCAGATGCTCCCCTGTCTTATCTGTAAAATACAGGGTAAAGGTGTCATAGCGGTAAGCATCCTTATCTGACCCCCACATCTCCACAAAAGTATTACCGTCGATCACGCCCACAGCCTGTCCCTTGGAATCCTTCAGTTCTTCACTTCCAATAAAGATCTTGATTCCGGTAACACCCGGGATCTGCAGAAATGTCCGCGCCACTCCGGCACGCACCAGAATCTCTCTGGCTCTTGACATATCACTGTAATCACTGTTAAATTCCAGTTCCAGAAGAGACTCATTCAGGCGGTATGTGACAAGCTGTACTCCAGAAGGCAGAAGCGCCAGATTATCTCCGCTTCCCTCCTGGGCATTCAGAATACCGGTAAAATCCTGCAGCATAAATTCTGCGCTCTCCTGCTCCGGCTGATACCGTTCTTTTACCACCTTGGTCTCGTCTTTGTTTACATAATATAAATAATACTGGTTGCTGCCGCTGTCCACTTTCTCCTCCTGGGTTTCCACTGTACAGCCTGTGAG
>CAVJRB010000451.1:0-2560 GCA_963651655.1 bacterium
TGGATAAGGAAGCATGTAAAGCCTGCGGCAAGTGCGTGGCAAAATGTCCAAGACACCTGATCGAGCTGATTCCGTACGATCAGAAGGTGGCAGTAGACTGCAGCTCCCATGACAAGGGCAAGCAGGTGACTGCAGCCTGTGAGGTTGGCTGTATCGGCTGTAAGAAGTGCGAGAAGACCTGCCCGAACGGTGCGGTTACCGTTGAGAATTTCTGTGCACATATTGATTATGAGAAGTGTACAGGATGCGGAGCTTGTAAGGAAGCTTGTCCGAGAGGAGTTATCCGGGAAGCGTGAGAGAACAGAAGAATGTGGAAATTTTCTTCTTTGCAGCAGATACGGCTTGAACGGATGAAAATATGAAAGAATAGGGAAGCCTGTTTTCCGTGGGAAACGCAAATAAATTTGCGGGCAAATGGGAGGCAGGCTTCCTTTCTTTATGCAGGTGTGATATGATGGGTTTGTTAATTTTGCAGTTGAAATAAAACACACAAAAGAGGAGACTAGCGTATGATCTGGAAATTACTTTGGCTGTTTCTGGTCTATTCCTTTGCGGGATGGGTTCTTGAGACAGTTCTGGCATCTTTGAAACAGAAGAAATTTGCAAACCGAGGCATTATCAACGGACCGTTCTGTCTGATCTACGGCTTTGGCGGATGCTTTATCACCGCGTTTACCAGCGAACTGACAGGCATCTGGCTGTTTATCGGTTCCGCTATTGTGGCGTCCCTGGTGGAGTGGATCGCCGGACACCTGATCGAGATGTGGTACCACGAGAGATGGTGGGATTACCGCAAAATGAAATGGAACCTGGACGGCTACATCAGTGTTCCCACTTCCTGCGTCTGGGGCCTTTTGGGTGTATTTGTAGTGAAGATTGGAAACGGGCTTTGCATAAGCGTGTATGACCTGCTTCCCCAGCTGCTGGGCAGGATTCTGGTTCTTGTGCTCCTTGGCCTTCTGGCAGTAGATGCAGGCGCTACTTTGACGATCCTTTTTGGACACAGCAAAAATCCGGAAAGATGGATCGAGACAGAGAAAAATCTGGATTCTGTGACCTGGACACTTGGGGCGAAGATTGATGATTTCGTAAATCGACGAATTACAAAGGCTTATCCGCAGAAGCAGCGTACAGAAAAAGAAGAGGCCCATCCGGAAATTTTTGCCTATGGATGTAGCTTTTATAAGGTTGTGCTTCTGTTTTTCATCGGCGCATTTCTGGGGGATATTACAGAGACCATTTTCTGCCGGATCACAGCGGGATACTGGATGAGCCGCAGCAGTGTGGTGTGGGGGGATTTCAGCATTGTGTGGGGACTGGCTATCGCGGCAGTTACCGCCTTGCTTTACCGTTACCGGAACCGCTCCGAGCAGTTCCTGTTCTGGATGGGAACCTTCCTTGGGGGCGCTTACGAGTACATCTGCAGTGTGTTTACGGAACTTGTATTTGGAACGGTGTTCTGGGATTACAGCGACATTCCTTTCAACCTTGCCGGAAGGATCAACCTTCTGTACTGCTTTTTCTGGGGCTTTGCAGCAGTGGCATGGTTCAAGATCCTTTACCCCAGAGTTTCCCGCCTGATCGAGAAAATCCCGGTAAAACCAGGCAAGATCATCACCTGGCTTCTTTTGATCTTCATGCTTGCCGACGGAATCGTCTCCAGCGCCGCCCTGTCCCGCTACAACGCCCGAAGCAACGGCATCGAAGCCTCCAACAGCTTCGAAAGCTGGGTAGACGAACATTTCGACGATGCCCGGATGGCGAAGATTTATCCCAAGGCGAAGCAGGTGGATTAGAGCTTGTTTGAAAAAGGCCTTTATCCTTAGTACGTTCTGAAGCTTGTAAAAAAATATTCGAAAATTTTGATTAGGATGCAACATTTTCTTTCCCATAACTGTATATAAGGTGAAAAGAAAAATTTATACATCAAAGTGAGGAAAAGAAAATGAAAAAATGCATCATGATAATGTTATGTGCCGCATTAGGCATGGGAAGTGCAGCAGTATCTGGAATGATTCAGGAACAGAAGCAGGAAGCGCCAAGCGAAGCTTTCGCCCAGATGATGAATCCGTTTACGGATAGTGATTCCCTTGAAGAGGCAGAAAGACTTGCCGGTTTTTCCATTGTGATTCCAGAAAAAATCGATGGCAGCAGTAATCGAATTTATCGTTCCATGGGGCAGTCGCTTCTTGAAATCATTTATGAGGACAGGGAAGAAAATGAGATTGCCCGGGTGAGAAAAGGAACAGGAGAAGCTGACATTAGCGGTGATTATAATGAGTATGCTCTGGAAGAGAAGGTTGTCGTGAAAGGAAAACAGATACAGCTGAAAGGGGAAAACAACCGTTTTAAGCTGGCGGTATGGAGCAATGATGGCTATTCCTATTCTGTAAGTACCAATGGGCTGTCACTGGAAAAAATGAAAGAACTGGTGGGAGGCATAGAATGAATGCTGCAATCAATACCGGAAAAATGTATCAGATTGTGTGGCTTTTGCGGGGCTGGTATCTGCGTGGAAAACAGAAGCTTTGCCAGTATTTTTTCCTGGGAAGGGCAAAAG
>CAVJRB010000452.1:0-2014 GCA_963651655.1 bacterium
GGCTTCCAGAAGGCTTAGCGAGGTATTTTACCAGTATCTGGATGATGAGCATATGCTGGTAGACGAGGACCCGGATCACTTTCTGAAGGTATTGTTTCATGCATACCAGAACGGGGACGTAAGTGCACTGCTTCTGGAATTATGCGGAAAAAGCATGTTTGACCTGCTCCGGGAAGCTTACCTGATCCCGCGGAAATTCCACGGAAAAGCAGGAGAGAACCCGGTTCTTCTTACCTCAGCAGACGGAGAGCTTCTTCCAGAAGCCAGGCCAGCTGTTTCCTCCCACGAGTATGGGAAGTTCAAGGAAACACTGGGAAAGCATGAATGCGTCCCCCGTTCCAGCTTATATCTTGCAGACGGCTATGACATCGTCCGCTCTTATACAGAAGGGCTGGCAATCACAGAAGAAAAGGAAGAGCGCCAGAGAGGAATTCTGATCTTGTACGCACTTCCGGATACCTGCCGGCTTGGCCTGACAGAAGCCCAGGCTTATGCAGTTGTCTGGAAAACCTTCCAGGAAATCCAGAATGCTGCTCCCCGTGCCGTTGTCTTTTACGGACAGGAAACCGGCGTAAAAAACGACAGCCCAGACAAGCCATATGATGAGCTTGGCGTGCTTCTTCCCATCCATGAGTTTGAGAAAAAAATGCTTCAGCGCATGGAGGAAATTGACGGAATCGTCCTTGCCTGCAGGGAACGGATGATGGAGCAGGCTGGAAATGACAGCCTGAAATTATAAAAAGACGTTTCGGAAGGAAGTGGGCTTATGCAGCCGGAAGTGATCAGAAAAAATCATATGGATGTGGAGTGGCATGAATATACTGATGCGAACGGCAAAAACACTCCCGTCATAAATGCAAGCATTACGGAAAAAGCTTCTATTATCGGGCGTGTGGGCATTATGTTTTTGTCCTGCGGAACAGGAGCCTGGAGAGTGCGAAGCTCCATGAACGCGCTGGCAGAGGCAATGGGAATTACCTGTACGGCAGATATCGGGCTGATGTCCATTGAGTACACCTGCTTTGACGGGGAAAATGGTTTTACCCAGTCCTTATGCCTTACCAATACCGGTGTCAACACCTCGAAGCTGAATCGTCTGGAGCATTTCATCCGCAACTTCGAGACAGAAGGGAAAAACATGTCCGGGGAAGAGCTGCACAGCTATCTGGACGACATCGAGCGGATTCACGGGCTTTACTCCCCGGCAGCTCTGGGACTTGCCGCTGCCATTGCCTGCTGCGGATTCACCTTTCTTCTTGGCGGAGGACTGGTGGAGATGTTCTGTGCCTTTATCGGTGCCGGAATGGGAAATTTCCTTCGCTGCAAGCTGACCAAGCATCATTTTACCCTGTTTCTTGGCATTGTTTCCTCCGTTTCCCTGGCATGCTTCGTGTATGCAGGATTGCTGAAATTAGGGGAAATCCTTTGGGGAATTTCCATTCAGCATGAAGCCGGATATATCTGCGCCATGCTTTTTATCATTCCTGGTTTTCCTTTTATTACCAGCGGAATTGACCTGGCAAAGCTGGACATGCGTTCCGGTATGGAACGGCTTACCTACGCACTGATCATTGTTCTGGTCGCCACCATGTCCGCCTGGATCATGGCCATGATCCTGCACCTGCAGCCGGTTGATTTCATGGAAATTCAAATGCCTACTGCAATGTGGATCCTGACCCGGCTGATCGCAAGCTTTTTCGGAGTATTCGGATTCTCCATTATGTTCAACAGCCCGGTACGGCTTGCCTGTTCTGCGGCAGTACTTGGCGCCATCGCCAATACCCTGCGGCTGGAGCTGGTGGATCTTGCAGCCATTCCCCCTGCAGCTGCCGCCTTTATCGGTGCACTGACAGCCGGGCTTCTGGCATCCCTTCTGAAAAATAAAGTGGGATATCCAAGGATTTCCGTAACGGTGCCATCCATTGTCATCATGGTCCCGGGACTTTATCTTTACAGAGGCTTTTATAATCTTGGAATTATGTCCTTGTCCGTATCCGCCTCCTGGTTTGCATCC
>CAVJRB010000453.1:0-3116 GCA_963651655.1 bacterium
GATATCTGCCGGAGGTCGTACTTCCAGTCTATAGCCGCCTTCTTTACTGTTGTGGCTTTCGTCCTCAGGAGCCTCCGGCAATACGTACTGAGGATGTTGACCTGGATCACAAGCTAATAATTGATAGCCATTGTATTTTTCTCGAGAGGAAAACAGGCATTGAATTCATAAAACAGAAATGCCCACGTTTCCAAAAGAAGTTTGCTTCTTTGCTGAGCAAAAGCAGAAGCCGTGGGAGTATCCGAAGAAAACTTAAAAAAATCCAACAACTCTTTTTTAATAGAAGCACTTTCCATAGACAAAATCAGTTGAATTGTAGATGCAAAATCAAGTTTTCTGGTACGTGAAAAATCTGTTGAAGGATTTTTGGAAAACAGCCATGGAACGGCAGCCATTTCGTCAATCAAAGATAATAATTGTTTTTTTGCCTGTTCTGCAAATATCATAGACGTTACCTCCTAAAATGTATTACATTCAAGAGGCTTCGCCGCAAATTTTCAGATATTTGTCAAGTGCTTTTTAGAAAAAATTACAAAAAAAGAGCAAGGTACATATCTCTATATACCTTGCTCTAGAAGGAGTAGCTCTTTAATGCCTTAACTAAATGACATTGGCGCTTCGGCGCCCGCCCCTCTTACGATCCTATCACCATTAGATTAGCAGATACCCTGAGCCTTCATAGCATCTACAACCTTCTCGAATCCAGCGATGTTAGCACCAGCAACATAGTTGTCCTCCATGCCGTAACGCTTAGCAGCATCATCAGCTTTGTGGAAGATATCTACCATGATACCGTGAAGCTTCTCATCCACTTCCTCAGCTGTCCAGGAAAGTCTCATGGAGTTCTGGCTCATCTCAAGAGCAGAAGTAGCAACACCGCCAGCGTTAGCTGCTTTACCAGGCATAAACAGAACACCGTTCTCCTGCAGATAGCTTGTAGCATCCAGAGTAGTAGGCATGTTAGCACCCTCAACTACATATTTGCAGCCATTAGCAACCAGAGTCTTAGCACCGTCAAGTGCAAGCTCGTTCTGAGTAGCACATGGAAGGTAAACATCACATTTGATGTTCCAGATTCCGGTACCCTCTGTATAAGTAACACCTTCAACACGGTCAGCATACTCTTTGATACGTCCACGTTTTACTTCCTTGATATCTTTTACGATGTCAAGCTTGATTCCTTCCGGATCATAAATATATCCGTTGGAGTCGCACATAGCAACAACCTTGCCGCCAAGCTGCTGAGCTTTCTCAACTGCATAGATTGCAACGTTACCAGATCCTGTTACGATGAATGTTTTTCCATCGATAGAATCGTTGTGTGCTTTCATGATCTCATCAAGCATGTAAACAACACCATATCCGGTAGCCTGTGTACGAATTAAAGATCCGCCGTAGGTAAGTCCTTTACCAGTAAGAACACCCTCATATAATCCGCGGATTCTCTTGTACTGTCCGAATAAATAACCGATCTCACGTCCGCCTACACCAATATCACCAGCAGGAACATCAGTATCAGCACCGATATATTTGGAAAGCTCTGTCATAAAGCTCTGGCAGAATGCCATAACCTCTCTGTCAGATTTGCCTTTCGGGTCAAAGTTGGAACCACCTTTACCGCCGCCGATTGGAAGTCCGGTAAGAGAGTTCTTAAATGTCTGCTCGAATCCAAGGAATTTTAAGATACCCTGGTTAACTGACGGATGAAAACGAAGACCACCCTTGTAAGGTCCGATTGCGCTGTTGAACTGTACACGGTATCCCTTGTTAACCTGAACAACGCCCTTATCATCTACCCACGGAACACGGAAGGAAATGATTCTTTCCGGCTCAACAAGACGTTCCAGAAGGGACATGCTGCGGTATTCTTCTTCATTTTTGTCGATTACGACTTTCAGGGAATCCAGAACTTCTTTTACTGCCTGGTGAAATTCAGGCTCGCCAGGATTCTGTGCTACGACTCTTTCATATACTTCTTCAGTGTAAGACATTGTAAATTCCTCCTCATCCTGAGTAAAATTTTTCCATCGACGCTAGTATACACTAAAGTGCTAAAAAAGAAAAGAGTTTTTTTCAGATTTCCCAAAATTTCATAGGGGCTTGCGAAAATGTGCCAAATATGAGATGATAGATGGCAAGAAATATGTTATGCCGAAGTAGAACGAGCTTCCACAGAAGTCCCGGAAGTGCGGTGTGAATGAGTGCAGATGCAGAATTTTAGGTGCATTGCGATGGACCTGGAAAACCGTGATATTCTACAGATTGACATAGAACATAGTAAGATGAGGAGTGAAATATATGAGAACATTTGAGAAATCCAGCAAACTGGATAACGTACTATATGATGTGCGAGGCCCGGTTGTGGATGAAGCGGCCAGAATGGAAGAGGACGGAATGGAAATCCTGAAGCTGAATATCGGCAACCCATATCCATTCGGTTTTTCTGCACCCCAGGAGGTCATCCTGGATATGCTTAGCAATATCCGTACCTCTCAGGGCTATTCCGACTCCAAGGGTATTTTTTCCGCGAGAAAAGCCATCATGCAGTACGCACAGCTTCGCGGCATCCCTGGAGTAACCATGAGCGACATTTACACAGGCAATGGTGTCAGCGAGCTGATCAATCTCTGCATGCAGGCCCTTCTGGACAATGGAGATGAGATTCTGATCCCGGCTCCGGACTATCCTCTCTGGACCGCCACAGCCACCCTGGCAGGCGGCAATGTAGTCCACTACATCTGCGACGAGCAGTCCGAGTGGTACCCGGACATCGATGATATCAAGAGCAAGATCACAGACAAGACCAAGGCCATCGTTATCATCAACCCGAACAACCCGACAGGTGCTGTTTATCCCAAGGAGATCCTGGAGCAGATCGTGCAGATCGCAAGAGAACATGAGCTGATCATTTTTTCCGACGAGATCTACGACCGCCTGATCATGGACGGCTACAAGCATACTTCCATCGCGTCTCTGGCGCCGGATGTATTCTGCGTTACTTTTTCCGGACTTTCCAAGTCCCACATGATCGCAGGCTTCCGTATTGGATGGATGGTTATTTCCGGAAATAAGGATATCGGAAAGAGCTATATAGAGGGTCTTCAGATGCTTTCTTC
>CAVJRB010000454.1:0-3971 GCA_963651655.1 bacterium
ATGTCATCAGCACTGATCTCCGGTTTGGAGGTGGCTGTTTCATTCTCTTTGATTTTCCGGATTTCCTGGTATTCCCCGGAAGAAATTCCAAGAGATTTTGCATTTTTTCTTTCGGAAACCGTGGACTCTGTTACGGTCACGTTTACAGTATCTGAATCTGCTTTATTAATATTGTCAAAAACGGTGCTGGCTTCCTCTTTCAAAAGCTCTCTCTGTTTCTCGCTGTCACAGGATACATTGATCAGAACATAATCTGTCTCGTCAGCATCCATGTAACCGTATTTTTCCAGAAGCTCTGCTGTTTTTTCCATTGCTTCACTGAGGCTTGCCTGCTTGATTCCGGCCGCCTTCAAATCTTGAACAATCTCTGTGGCCTCATCATTTAAGGCAGTTACATCCAGCACAAGATTTTTCCGATTCAAAATGTATTCAATAGAAGGCTCTATATCCAATGACACATAGGAGCAGGCCATTACATTATTGTATGAATACATGCCGCCGCATCCCAGAAACAGAGCTGCTGCGGCAGCAATAGAACCATAGCGCCAGATTTCCCTGTAAGAAATCGTTTTACCCTTTGCCTGCTTTTCTGAAAGCTCTATGGTATCGCCTGTTTTTAAATTTTTCTGTTTTATTTTTATGATCTCGCCGTCCGTCTTCAGCACCACTGCCTCTTTTCCACGGACTTCCAGTACCACTGCTTTCATGTTATTCCATCAATGCCTTTCTGATATAATTCATGTATTCCCGAAGAAGAGGATATTCTCCATTCAGGATTTCTGCTGCTGCAATAATGTATCTCCGGTGCCGTTCCAGAATTTTTTTCTGGACTCTGGTAAGGGCCAGAAGTTCTTTCACAGGAAGACTTCTGCTGGTACGCATTTTCTGGAAAAGTTCCGGGTCCTTAAGCAGAGCCACTACAACCTTGGCACATGCGCTCTTTGTTTTCTCCGCTTTCGGCGAACATTCTGCCAGATCCCAAAATGAAAATCCATAGTTTCCCAGCAGTTCCTGTACCGCTGCGATCTCGTCCTGCATAGGAGTGGAGCCGGGTTTACCCTCATTTTCTCCACATCCTCTGCTTTCGGAGATTTCTGCGGATCTTGTCCTTACTTCCAGTTGAAGAGGAGTTGCATTTTCTTCATCTTCGATATCCCCGTCCATAGTATCAGGCTCCAGGGGAATTTCAGCCTGATGTCTGGACTGGGATATCATATAATCGGTCAGCCGGCGCCGAATCACCAGCGCGGCAAAGGTACGGAAATTACCTTTTGAAAGATCATAGGCTTTCACGGCTTCATGGAATGCGATCAGGGCAATGGACCACTCGTCGTCGCTTTCAGAAATGAAGCGTTTGGTTGCCTTAAATGCGCTTACCATAATGAACCGTTTGTTGTCTTTTATGAATTTGTTTAAATATTCCTCATCCGCCTGTGCTCTTTCTATCTGGTCGGAACTGTCATAATTTATTGCAAACATAGGTACCCCTGTAAAATAGCTGTATTTCCTGTAAGAATAATATGGTCATCTCAGGCGGCTTGGGCCTGGAAAAATTAAATGAATGCATTTATAAATTGGAGCCTTCTCCTTCTGTGATCACGCCTGTAGGAAGATCGGGCTTGGCATTGCCTTCTTTCATTGCATCCTCATCAGATTTCTTTCCTGGCTGCTCCATTGCTGCGCCTGGTGCCTGCGCACTGTCTCCGCTTGGTGCCTGACCCATATTCTGATCCGGTGCCTGCGCATTGTCTCCGCTTGGTGCCTGGCCGTTATTATCATCCGGTTTCTGAGCGGTTCCATCTGGCAGATCATCTGGTTTCTCGGCAGTTATTCCTTCTGGAAGATCTGGAGTCGGATTGCCTTCCTTCATAGCTTCCTCGTCAGATTTTCTTCCCGGCTGCTCCATTGCCTGTCCCGGAGCCTGAGCGTTATCTCCGCTTGGCGCCTGGCCATTGCTCTGCGCTGGCTTCTGGGTATTGTCTCCGCTCGGCGCCTGGCCGTTGTCCTGACCTGGTTTCTGAGTATTGTCTCCACTCGGCGCCTGGCCATCCGGTTTCTCGGCATCCTGGCTGAAGTCCTTGTCGATTTCCAGGCTATCATCCTTAGTTGCCTGCTGGTCATCACTCTGCACATTTGCGGTGCGAATGAAATCCACGGTGTTAGTGTTGTCGCCCATACCCGGAGCTGCATATGCTGTCATTCCGGTTGCTACTGTCATTGCTGCTGCCATACCTGCTACTAATAATTTTTTTCTAAACATAATATATTCTCCTTTCGGGCATTTCCCGTTTGTCTTCTTTTTTCACTCTATTTAGTTGTTGTCTGATCAGCTCTCTCTTTGTCGACACTATATAATTCGAGCACCACAGGGAAAAAAGTGGGGTATTAGAAAAAAATTTATATTTTTTATAGCAGCTTTCAATTAATAACAAATTTACAAAGATTTACATATCGTTAGTTTCTTTTAATAACAATATCCGCATTACGTTTTCTTATAACTCAATATAATACGGGCAGATGTCCTCATACTCCCCATTTTTCAAGCGAAATCCCCCTGGAATCACCCCCAACTGGTGGAATCCCACTCTCTCATAAAGATGCCTTGCATGAATATTGCTTGCTACCACAGCATTAAACTGCAGCACACGGAAGCCATGTACTTTTCCCTGCGCTACACAATCCTTCACAAGCTTTTCCCCAATATGAAGTCCTCTGCTGTCCCGGGATACTGCGTAGCTTGCATTGCAGATGTGTCCGCATCTTCCAATATTATTAGGATGAAGAATATATAATCCCAAAACCTGTCCGTTTTCTGTATTCTCAGCTACCGCCGTGTAAGTCTGTGCCGCAAAAAACTCCGCACCGCTTTTCTCATCCAGACACTCTTCCTGCGGAAAAGCCACACCATCCTCCACAACCTCATTCCAGATTCGAATCATAGCAGTAAGATCCTCTTCTTCATATTTTCTTACAATAATTTTATTCTTCATAATAAATCTCCTCTATTACTTTATATATTTGAATCAGTCTCATGATTTTTTATTATATTCCAATTTTTCTTCTTAGCAAGATAAAAAATTTAAATTGACGCCCTATAAAATAGGGTATAATATAATAATACAAAATGATAGAAAGGTGGATACTAATGACGAGAACTTTTATTGAAGTTCCCCTTTTTACAAAACGCTGGAAAGAAATTGGTCTCAATGATAATGATTTGCGCTCTTTGCAAATAATGTTATTAAAAGACCCGGAATCTGGTCCTGTTATGGAAGGAACCGGTGGAATACGTAAAGTTCGTTTTCCTCTTGAAAATAAAGGGAAAAGCGGAAGTGTACGTGTTTGCTATACAGATTTTGCAGAATATGAAGTACTTTATTTAATTACAGCGTTTGAAAAAAAGGAGCAGGAAAATCTTTCTACAGAAGAGAAAAATGTGCTTAGAAAATTGGTAAAATCTTTAAAAAATGAGGCTGCCAAGAATAGGAGTTGATTTTTATGAGTACATTATTTGATGATTTAAAACAAGGCTTGCAAGAAGCAATTGCCTACGAAAAGGGACAGGGTCCTGCACGTACTAAAACTTATATGATTACGCCAGTGAAAAAATATTCCAATGCGGAAATTCGGGAAATCAGAAAAAAAGCAGGAATGACCCAAAGTGTTTTTGCCTCCTATATGGGAGTATCCAAGAAAACTGTTGAAGCCTGGGAGGGAGGATGGACCCACCCAACTGGTCCTGCATTTCGATTATTGGAGATATTAGCCTCAGATGATCTGGAAAAGACCAATTATGTAGTGGTAAAATAATTTCCCCTTCATTACAACCATATCTAAAAGGCAGATAATTTCCACAAGGGAGATTACCTGCCTTTTGATTAGTTACAAAATATAAAAACCATCTGTTATACGCATTTCACTGCTTTTTACTTCTCCAGCATATAATCCTTGATCACATCATGATCTCTCAG
>CAVJRB010000455.1:0-2372 GCA_963651655.1 bacterium
GTATACTGCTGTACTTATCAGGAAGAGGTTTCCGGATACATGGCAGGATACGCAGCAGTGAAGCTTGGATACAAACATCTTGGATTCCTTGGCGGAATGTCTGTACCGGCCGTTACCCGTTTCGGATATGGCTACATCCAGGGTGCTGATGAAGCAGCAAAAGAGCTTGGAATCACAGATGAGGTTGAGCTTGAGTATGTATGCGGCGGACAGTTCTACGGCGACGCAGACATCACAGCTTACATGGATACCTGGTACGGCAGCAAGGGCGTTGAAGTTGTATTCGCATGCGGCGGCGGAATCTACACATCTGCAGCAGAAGCAGCAGCTAAGGTTGACGGCAAGGTAATCGGTGTTGACTCCGACCAGTCCGGAATCATTGGCGAGGACATCACAGTTACATCCGCTATGAAGGGTCTTGCACCGACTGTTAAGACTGCACTTGATGCGATCAAGGACGGCAACTGGGAATCTGATTACGCTGGAAAGATCGACAACCTTGGTCTTGTATCCGAGAATCCGGAAGACAACTACGTACAGCTTCCAATGGATACCACACAGTGGGATGACAACTTTACTGTAGATGATTACAAGGATCTTGTAAGCAAATTATATAATGGCGAGATCACAGTAAGCAACGACATTACTGCATTACCGGAAACTGAGATCGCAGTAAACGATTACGGCAGCATCAAATAAGACAACTACTCCGCATAGATAAATGCAGTTATAAATCACGGGTAGTGTTCCGGCAGGAAGGCTTAATGGTCCTATGAAAGAAGGGTCATGCAAGTGATAGAAAGGGGAGTGAGCAGCGGCCACTTCCCTTTTTTATCGGAACAGACATGTTTGCAAGATGCCTGTTCCATGCTTTCTGGCAGTGACTCTGCCATGAATAAGAAGGAGAAAAACGAAGATGAGTGAATATGCAATTGAAATGCTGGGAATCACCAAGCGCTTTCCCGGAATCATCGCAAATGACAATATCACGCTTCAGTTAAAAAAAGGTGAGATCCACGCACTGCTTGGTGAGAACGGAGCAGGCAAATCCACCCTGATGAGCGTTCTGTTCGGTCTGTACCAGCCGGAAGAGGGAGAAATCCGCAAGGACGGCAAAAAGGTAGAGATCAAGGACCCTAATGATGCCAACGACCTTGGAATTGGTATGGTGCACCAGCACTTCAAGCTGGTAGAATGCTTCAGCGTTCTTGACAACATCATTCTTGGCGTGGAGACCACAAAGAATGGTTTTCTTCAAAAAGACGGCGCACGTAAAAAAGTGATGGAGCTTTCCCAGAAATACGGTCTGTCCGTAGATCCTGACGCCATCATCGAAGACACCACAGTTGGTATGCAGCAGAGAACAGAGATCCTCAAGATGCTTTACCGTGACAATGAGATCCTGATCTTTGATGAGCCTACCGCAGTGCTCACTCCCCAGGAAATCCAGGAACTGATGCAGATCATGAAAAACCTGGCAGCAGAAGGCAAGAGCATTCTGTTTATCACTCACAAGCTGGGCGAGATCATGCAGGTTGCAGACCGCTGCACCGTTCTTCGAAAGGGCAAATACATCGGTACCGTAGACATTAAGGACACCAACCCGGAGAAGCTTTCCGCCATGATGGTAGGACGAGACGTAAACTTCGTTGTAGAAAAAGACGAAGCAAAGCCAGGAGAAGTGGTTCTTGATGTGAAGGATATGGTAGTAGGATCCAAGCGCCACAAAAACAATGCGGTAAACGGCGTTTCCCTTCAGGTTCACAGAGGCGAGATCGTATGTATCGCCGGAATCGACGGAAACGGACAGACAGAATTTGTCTACGGGCTTTCCGGTCTGGAACCGATTAAGAGCGGTACCATCACTATGAATGGAAAAGACATTACCCACATGCCAATCCGTGAGCGCCTTACCTCCGGAATGAGCCATATCCCGGAAGACCGCCACAAACATGGTCTTGTACTGGATTATTCCCTGGAAGACAACATTGTTCTTCAGAGATATTTTGAGCCCCAGTTTACCAACAAATTCGGTTTCCTTAAGAGAAAGGAAATCCGCAAATATGCCAACCGACTGATCGAGCAGTACGACATCCGTTCCGGCCAGGGCGCTGTCACCAAGGCAAGATCCATGTCCGGCGGTAACCAGCAGAAAGCCATCATTGCCCGCGAAATCGACAAGAATCCGGAGCTTCTGATCGCAGTACAGCCTACCCGAGGTTTGGACGTTGGAGCAATCGAGCATGTGCACAAGCAGCTGGTTCAGGCAAGAGATGCAGGCAAGGGCGTTCTTCTCATAAGCCTGGAGCTGGATGAGGTAATGAACGTATCTGACCGGATTCTGGTTATGTACGAGGGAGAAATCGTAGGAG
>CAVJRB010000455.1:2382-3703 GCA_963651655.1 bacterium
AGAAGGTAACTGTAGAGGAACTTGGTCTTTACATGGCAGGATCAAAGAGAAAGGAGACAAAGGGCAATGAATAATGATTCCAAAAAGAAAGCAGGCATTTTGAGAAACAATGCATTTCAGACCATCATTGCTTCTTTGCTTTGCATTGTGATCGGTCTTTTGATCGGATATGTGGTACTTCTGATCATCAATCCAAAAGGTGCTGCAGGGGCAATCACCGCGATCCTGAAAAACTATTTTTACTATCCAAGCCAGAAAGCCATGCTGAAATACATGGGAACCACACTGGTAAAGGCTTCCGCCCTTCTGATGTGTTCCCTTTCTGTTTTGTTTGCCTATAAGGTTGGACTTTTTAACATCGGAGCAGCCGGACAGTATGTAGTCGGCGCCGGCGCTTCCCTTTATTTTGCACTGAAGCTTGGCATGCCGTGGTATGTATGCATGATTGCAGCCATTGTGATCGCAGCGCTGATCGGCGGCGTTTCCGGTGCACTGAAGGCATACTTTAACGTAAACGAGGTTATTTCCTGTATCATGCTGAACTGGATTTCCCTGTATGTGGTAAACATGCTTCTGACTCAGGTAAAATCCGAGTCCACCCCATATACCGTGGACCTTTCCAGCGGAAACAAAAGTGCCCTTCTTCCAAACTGCGGTCTGGATGAGATCTTTTCCGGAAACAAGTTCGTTTCCATCGGTCTTATTATTTCTGTAGTAATGGCAATTGTGGTGTGGGTGCTTCTGGAGAAAACAAAGTTCGGCTTTGAGCTTCGTGCAACCGGTATGAACAAAAATGCTGCAAAATACTGCGGTATGAAAGAGAAGAGAAACACCATCGTCACCATGATGATCGCCGGCGGTCTTGCAGGACTTGGCGCAGCTGTATTCTATCTCAGCGGGATTGAGACCTGGATGGTACAGCAGACAACTGTTCCGGGAATGGGCTTTAACGGAATCGCGGCAGCGTTCCTTGGAGGACTGAATCCAATCGGAGCGATTTTCTCCTCTTACTTTATCCAGCACATTACAAGCGGCGGAAGCTACGTAGACAAAACCATGTACTGTGCACAGATCTCTGATCTGATCTCCGCATTTATTATTTATCTGTGCGGATTTGTATTCTTCTTCAAACTCTGGTTAAACCGTTATCTCGATAAGAGAGATGAGAAAAAAGCTGCAAAAGGAGGAGAAAAATAATGTTATTATTGATTCAGTATACATTAATATTTGCTTCTGTATTGATTCTCGTAGCACTTGGCGGCTGTTTTTCTGAGCACAGCGGTGTAATCAATATCGGTCTTGAGGGAATTATGGTTATGGG
>CAVJRB010000456.1:0-2536 GCA_963651655.1 bacterium
AGGTGATAGTGTGCACAGTTATTTAAGAGCTGTTGGCTTTTCGAAAGTGAAGTCACGCAAGGAAATGCAGGAAATTATCCGGGATGTGATGAGTACTTACGATGAAAAAATTGCGGTAGAAAATCATCCGGACGGAGTATTTGTGGAATATTCCAAGAATTATGGCTGCGACTGCGGAATTACAGTCTGTGGGCAGTATGACGAGGAAAATGAGTTTCACGTGGAATATACATTTCCATTTTTTCGCGGCACAGGAATCACGACCCAGGAGCATGTAGTTGTGGAAAGACATGCTGAGAAAGAGTCCTATGCAGGTGCATGCGATGATTTGCGTCTTGGTGTGACTTTGATCTTTTATCTGCAGAATCCGGCAGAATATATGCTGGAGAAATATAAGGGAAATTTACGTGAGGGACAGCCGCTGACCATTACCGGACTTGCAAGAGAAGGAAAGATTCTTTTCCCGGTACAGAAGGATAAGGAAGCTGTGAAAGTAGAGCGGGAGCTGACAAAGAATCGCAATAACCTGATCGCAGCGGCCAGAAACGGTGATGAGGAGGCCATGGAAGATCTTACCATGGAAGATATGGACACGTATTCCATGATTTCCGAGCGTATTGTGACAGATGATGTATTTACCATTGTAGATTCTTATTTTATGCCTCATGGAATCGAGTGTGACCAGTACAGTATTATGGGAGAAATCCTGGAATATGTCACATTCAAAAATATTCTCACAGGCGAAGAATTATGCCAGATGACAATTGAGTGCAATGATATTCAGTTTGATGTCTGCATAAACAAAGCTGATCTTCTTGGAGAACCGGAAGTTGGCCGCCGTTTCAAGGGATTGATCTGGCTGCAGGGACAGCTGCATTTTTAAGTAAGAACACCGCATGGGAAAGAAAAATAATTGAGATTTTCAGCAGAAGCCGACAGAGAACAAAAAACTCTGTCGGCTTTGTTTTTTCTTCCTTTGTTTTAGATTGACAGCGGATTTGGGCGGGGAATATAATTGTAAAAAAGAGCAGTAAACTATCTGGAGATTTTATGAAAGTACAAATGTTTGAAAGTAAATCACCTTTTAAAGGACAACAAATAAAGCTGGGCCTGGCTGCTGTATTGGGATCTGCCGCGTTTCTGCTGGGAGGCTGTTCCCAGAACTTGGGGATAAATTCAGGGACAGATCAGGCTCAGGCGGAAGAAGAATCAGCAGTGGTGGATTATACCTGTATTTCCAACCCGGACAGCGAGAAAAAAATTTATGTGATTTTGAAGAACTATCATGGTGCTTATTGGGAAAAAATTATAGATGGCATTTCGGAAGCATCGGAAGAGATAGATGCCGCCGTTTATCTTGGCGGAATTGACAATGAAACGGATATTTCCGGGCAGATCGATCTGATGAATCAGGCGATGGAGGAAGGGGCAGACGGAATCCTGCTTGCTCCGGCGAATTCCAATTCTCTTGCAGACAGCTGTGAGAAAGCAAGACTAGAGGAGATTCCTCTGGTTCTGATTGATTCTTCTATTAACAGCAGCGAATTTGACGCATGCTACATGACGGATAATATGGACGCAGGCGAGATGGCTGCCAAGGAAATGCTGGACTTACTGTATGAAGGAGGAAACCAGCCGTCTGAAGCACTGGAAGTTGGAATTTTGCTGTCATCGGATACTTCTCAGGCAATGGTAAACAGGGTTTCCGGCTTTTTAGATTACTGGTCCGAGAACGCACCGGAAAAATGGGAGATTGCCAAAGACATTTCCCTTAATGGCGGTTCTGTGAAAAAGGCAGAAGCAAATGCGTCTGAACTGCTGAAGAAAAATGAACAGATCAAGGGGCTTTATGGCTGCAATAACACTTCCACTGTCGGAATTGCAAATACTCTGTTAGAAGAAAACAGGACAGATGTGGCTATGGTTGGATTTGACCTGGCAGAAGAAACAAGACAGATTATTCAGAATCAGGATTACCGCGCTGTATCCTTGCTGCAAAAGCAGGATCAAATGGGGTATCTGGGAATGCTTTCTCTGGACTCTTTTATAAAAGGGGAAAAATCAGAGCAGAAGTATTTTGACACAGGAGTCAGCCTGGTTGATTCCGAGTATCTTATGGAGAACAATGTTCATGAAGAACCGAAGAAAGAATAAGTCAAATAGAAAATTACTGTTTCTTTTATATCTGGCCGTCTGTCTGGCCATCATTGTGGCCGCGTACTTCCATCTCAGCAGAATTGCCCGGAAGTATAATACCGAACATCTGGAACTGATTACAAGCCTGTATGCGGAAAAAATGAATGATTCCATGGAATACCTGCAAAATTATGCACAGGAAGATGTGAAAATGATTCAGTCCATGGAAGGGGAGACACCGGAAAAAATCCTGGAACGTCTGCAGAAGAATCTGGATCAGACGGTTTTCTGCAATATCGGATTTATTGCAAATGATGGGGAAATCTATGGCAGTAAATGTGCTGTTGCGGATATTAAAAAGAAAAAACTGGATCAGCAGGCGCTGGAATCAGAGCAATCC
>CAVJRB010000457.1:0-1178 GCA_963651655.1 bacterium
AGATACACTCGAAGCATCCGCAGGAGGTCATAGGATCCTGCATGATGGAGTACAGGGTAACGTGCTCAAGAGCACCCTGGGAGAATTTCTGAACTGCCTCATCAACGTCCTCGTAAGAACCAAGCTCTTCGTTGATCGGACGCTCTTTGGTGATTACCTGGCAAGGTCCGTTCGGGTCAAGCTCGTTGGTAGCTTTTGCATCCAGCCATGAAACGGCACCGCAAAGTCCAAGTCTCTCTGGTGTAACAACACAAACGTGAGACGGGGAGAATGCCTGGCAGAGGATACAGCTGTAATATACGTCAACAGACTCATCAGTCAGGTTTGCAAGACGGTCATCACGTTTCTCGAAGATCGGGATTGCAACCTCATGACGGATTCTGGTACACTCAGCAGGATCTGTGTAGATCACAACCTCGCACTTGTCAACAACAGCGTCGAACTCGTTCTTAACCTGTGAGTAAAGAACTTCACCGATGTGTTTGATACGGAATCCTGCATCAAATGCTGCATGGCTGATACGGATACGCTGCATATCTCTCTGGCCGGTGTGGTATACACCCTCGATGCAGTTGATGTAGTTGTGGAATTTACGCTCGATAACTGGCTCGAAGTCTGGCTGCATGTTCTTGCCGGCAACCTTCACAACATATGCGATGCTGTTCTTGCTTCCGTCTTCCATCTCGTCAACTTCCGGTCCAACAACTGTGATCTTGTGGTCCTCAACCTCAGAAGCGTCACAGGTATGTACAAGCTCTGCACAGTCCACACGGGAACCATCGAACTCAACCTGCATGTCTTTACGGCGGATGATCTCACCCTCGAATGCAGATGCGAAAGCAACCGGGATGTCGATGTTTGTGATCTTGATCTTAATGTCACGGGCCTCAAGGGAAGTAGCATTGAATTTGCTTACGTCCTCCTGAACGATCAGGCTCTTTGGTACACGGAAGATATTCTCTGTCTCGTTTGTGATTACCGGGAAGCCAAGTGCGATAGCGCCTGCTCCGCATGCAACTACAACATCATCCAGAGGTCCGAATGCGTTAACGAATGCCGGAACACGGTCCATTGTGTATTTCATAAGGGTTCCTGCATCTCCAGGTGTTACGTTACCGAAGATCAGGGCTGCACGAAGTGCAACAGATACAACGTGGATAACAGCTGTAACGTCTTTT
>CAVJRB010000457.1:1188-2467 GCA_963651655.1 bacterium
GCGGGATAACACGTACGTTTGCGCCTGTGTTCATGCCAGCTTCCTTAACCTGGTCAATGATTCCGCCAACCAGTGTTACAAGGATACCCTGTGACTGATAGCTCTTTACAAGAGCAACACCCTCTTCTACAGAAGGAGCAGTTCCAAGGATAACAGCTACGCCAGGGATATCTCCTGTTACAAGCGGTACACCAAGCTCACGGATGACAGCATCTGCAAGATGTCCATAGCATGGCTCTTCATATGGTGTAGCACCATCGATATATTTCAGAACTTCGATGAACTCTGCGCAAAGTGCGGTAGCAATACCGGACATGAATGCGTCGTTCAGTCTTTTCTCTCTTGTCATAAGTGTCTTTACAACGCCAAGAGCCTCTTTTAACTCTTTTAAGGTTGTAATTTTGGTTCCTGTTACAGAATAGTAGCAAGGAAGGCTGTAAGCGGTATCAGGGAAGCTTACTGCTTTGTCTTCGCCGTGCTGTGCGATGGCTGCGTCAATAGCACCCTCTGTTAATCCATAAACAGCGTCATTTCCGCTGAATACTCTATCAAATAAAGTCACTGTAGTACCTCCTATTATTTACAGACTTGATTCGTTGTCTATCTTTTCTTTAATCTTTCTGATTTCGGATGTTACAGTCTCACTGAAATCATAGGGAGATTTGCCCTGACGGTCTGCGTCCATAACTTCTACATTGTAGTGGATCATGCCAAGCAGGTCTTCTGCCGGGATCTTGCTGCGGACAAATTCCTCATCCTCAGAATTCCGGACTTTGTTGGCAACCACCTTGACCTGGGTAATTCCAAGGTCCTTTGCAAGACGCTTTACATTCTTATAGGTCTGTACGCTTCTTGCGCCTGGTTCGATCACAACAATAAATTCATCCATGCTTTCCGTGGTGCCCCGGCCCAGATGCTCCAGGCCGGCTTCCATATCCATGATCACCACATCATCCCTGTGTACCACAAGGTTGCTGATGATCCTTTTCAGCATTACATGCTCCGGGCAGACGCATCCGCCTCCGCCTGTCTCCACGGTTCCAAGGACAAGCAGCTTTACGCCGTTACAGACCTTTCCATAGGTATCCGGAATGTCGTCTACCTTGGGGTTCAGTGTATAAAACTGATTCTGGCTGTTGGCTCCGGTACGCTCCTCCACCAGCTTGCGCATTTTGGAAATGGGAACGATGGAATCCAGAGTCTCCTCATCAAATCCAAGTGCCAGCCCTAAGTTTGCATCCGGGTCTACGTCTGCTGCAAGGACCTTTTTCCCTTCATC
>CAVJRB010000458.1:0-10221 GCA_963651655.1 bacterium
GGTTACAGCACGAGTTGATCCTCGTACAAACTCCAAGACAGGCGATACAATCAAATTCGCATTCGATATGGAGAAATCTCACTTCTTCGACAAAGAGACAGAGCTTGTTATCTGCAACTAATTTTTAGAAGAATGAAATTAGGCCTCAGGGGGTTTTCCCCTGGGGCTTTTTTGTGTTATACTGTGAGTATCTGGGACGGATTTTTATTATTTTTTCACAAAGGAGACAACCTTATGAAATTACTTCAGATTCTCCAGAAGTGTCTGGAAGACTGGAAAAACATCAGTCATCTGGACTTCTGCCTTGTTCATTTAGACAACACGATTTATATCAGCACCTGCGACAGAGCCCTGCCTTCCACCGAGAAACTGGACGAATTTAAGGATGAAGAAGCTCTGTGTATTTCCAATATGAACTGCCGCCTTTACAAGATTATGGAAAGCCACCAGCTTCAGTATGTTCTGATCGTGTGGGGAAATGCAGAAGCCGCTTCTACCATCGGGGAGCTTGCGGTTTGTCAGATTGAGAGCCTTCTTACTGCTTATACGGAGAAAAGTGACAAGAATGTTTTCATGCAGAATCTTCTTCTTGGCTCCTATTCTGAAGTGGATGCGTTTAACCGAGCTAAGAAGCTTCATATTGCGACCACTGTAAGACGTGCAGTTTTCCTGGTGGAGACCAAGCAGAGCAAGGATGAAAATGCCCTTGCCACCATCCGCAATATTTTCGCAGCTAAGACCCGTGATTTTATCACTGCCATTGATGATTCCGGAATTATTGTTCTCCGGGAACTGCAGCCTTCTGAGGATTATTCGGATCTGGATGACATTGCCCATATGCTGGTGGACATGCTGAATACAGAGGCCATGACCTCTGCCTGGGTTTCCTACAGCAACATTGCGGATGACCTGAAGCAGCTTCCGGATGCTTATAAGGAAGCTCGTACAGCCTTAGAGGTCGGCAAGATTTTCTACACAGGCAAGAATGTTTTTGGGTACAACCGCCTGGGAATTGGACGCCTAATCTATCAGCTGCCTGTAGAAATCTGCGAGATGTTTATTGACGAGTTTTTCAAAGAAGAGACTCTGGACTCCATCGATGATGAAACCCTTACCACTATCCGCACCTTCTTTGAAAATAACCTGAACCTTTCCGAAACTTCGCGCCAGCTCTATGTGCATCGTAACACACTGGTGTACCGTTTCGAGAAGCTTCAGAAAAAGTTTGGACTGGACATCCGCACATTTGAGGATGCACTGACGTTTAAGCTGGCGATGATGGTAGTGAATTATATTAAATATAAGAAGGCGAATTAAGTCTTACGATTGGGAACATTCGCTACCCGGAATTAAGATTTACATTACGGAATTTACCTTTACATTTAACAGGAGTCTGGAAAATTTTTCTTGACTTAAAGTTAGGTTTAACATGTATAATAAAGGAAACTATTTTGGCTATGGAGCACTGCTGCTCTGTGGCCTGTCTTTCAAGAAAGGAGTATTTCACATGGACAAGATCAAGAAGAATTTCGGTTTTGGCTGTATGCGTCTTCCTATGAAAAATGAGGAAGTAGACAAAGAAGAAATGTGCAAAATGGTAGATACCTTCCTGGAGCAGGGCTTTAATTATTTCGATACTGCTCATGGATATCTGGGTGGAAAAAGCGAAACTGCCCTGCGCGACTGTCTGACCAGCCGCCACGACCGCAGCGAATACATCCTTACCAATAAGCTTACCAATTTTTATTTCAAATCAGAGGAAGAAATCCGTCCGTTTTTCGAAAGCCAGTTGAAGGCCTGCGGCGTGGATTATTTCGATTTTTATCTTATGCATGCGCAGAGCGAAGAAATTTTCAAATATTTCAAGAAATGCCATGCTTACGAAATTGCACTTCAGCTGAAGGAAGAGGGAAAGATCCGTCATTTCGGAATTTCCTTCCATGATAAGGCAGAGGCATTGGATCAGATCCTTACAGAGTATCCGCAGATCGAGGTTGTACAGATCCAGTTCAACTATCTGGACTATGAGGATCCTGCTGTACAGAGCCGCAAATGCTATGAAGTCTGTCGTAAGCACAATAAGCCAGTTCTTATTATGGAACCTGTCAAGGGCGGAAATCTTGTAAACCTTCCGGAGGATGCGAAGAAGGTTCTAGATGACCTACACGGCGGCAGCCCGGCAAGCTATGCCCTTCGTTTTGCAGCTGGATTTGAAGGGGTTCTCATGGTTCTCTCCGGTATGAGCAATATGGAGCAGATGGAGGACAATATCAGCTTTATGAAGGATTTCCAGCCTCTTAATGAGAAAGAAATGGAAGCGGTTCACAAGGTTGCTGATATTTTCCATCAGAAGCATGCCATTCCATGTACTGCCTGCCGTTACTGTACAGAGGGTTGTCCAAAGCACATTTCCATCCCGGACCTTTTCGCCTGCATGAATGCCAAGAAGGTATTTAACGACTGGAATGCAGATTACTATTACGGAAACGTACATACCGTACACAACGGAAAAGCTTCCGACTGCATCAAATGCGGCAAATGCGAAAAAGCCTGCCCTCAGCACCTGCCGATCAGAGATCTGCTGGAGGATGTGGCGGAGGAATTTGAGAAAGAGCAGAAATAACAGGTGTTTCATAATTCCTAATATTTGACACTTTCCAAAATTATTTTGGCGGATTCCATTGGATGAATCCGCCATTTTTATTGAGAGATGTGGTATATCACCATAACTATTATCTTCGTATTTCACTTATAAATTTATTTTGTACCAAAAAATCCATTATTACTGTATTGTGCCCAACGTATATACATTTTTTATCTTTACTTCCTTAATTGGTTTCAAAAACTCTTGTGGGGAAATATATAAATTTTCCAGTATTGGAACTAAATCAATATACTCTTCTTCACTTTTTTCATTATGGGCATACTTTGCCATTACAACAAGATACCCTGCATCCCACTCTTGCACCGAGGTAAATCTTTCCAATGAATAAGGTGCTTTAAACCGAATAATACGATTCCCATATTTAAAAATTATAAAATTATTTTCTTTACCTAAGACTGCATAATCCATTCAATGCATTCCTTCTTTCTTTTTTTCACAGCCAGAAATCTATTTATCTTTTCTCTATCATACTATACCTTCAGGAAAATTCCAACTGGAAATGGCGGCTTCCATTGGATGGATCCGCCATTTTTGTTTAGGACTGCAGTATGGTATCACAATTTTCTATTATCTTCTCGTCTTCTTCACCGCTTGCCTAAAGTGGAATTGCCGCTAAAGTGCCTACATATCCTTCTCCTCATCCTTCGCCCACTCAAAAGTACATCTTACCGCCTTCTTCCAGCCTTTCAGCTTCTTCCAGCGTTCTTCGGCGGTCATGTGAGGGGCAAACTGGCGGCCGATCTGCCAGTTTTGTTTGACTTCGGAGGCGTCTTTCCAGAAGCCGGTGGCAAGGCCGGCAAGGTAGGATGCGCCAAGGGCGGTGGTTTCGATGCAGCTTGGGCGGACTACCTGGGTGTCCAGGAGGTCGGCCTGGAACTGCATGAGGAAGTTGTTGGCGCTGGCGCCGCCGTCTACGCGGAGGGCGCTAAGATCAAGGCCGGAATCCTTTTCCATGGCTTCCAGAACGTCATGCACCTGGTAGGCAAGGGACTCTACAGTAGCCCGCACAAGATGGGCTTTTCCTGCGCCCCTGGTAAGGCCCAGAATGGCGCCTCTTGCGTACTGATCCCAGTATGGCGCGCCAAGTCCGGTAAAAGCAGGCACTACATAGACGCCGTTTGTGTCTGGCACAGACAGACAATATTTCTCGGAATCCGGGGAGCTTTCCAGAATTCCAACCTCATCGCGCAGCCACTGGATTGCCGCACCAGCCACGAAAACGCTTCCCTCAAGAGCGTAGCCGGGCGTTCCGTCGGCTTTTACCGCAATAGTGCTAAGAAGTCCGTTCTTTGATTCTACGGCTGTATCTCCGGTGTGCATAAGCATGAAACATCCGGTTCCATATGTATTTTTCACATCACCGGATTCGAAACAGCACTGTCCGAAAAGTGCCGCCTGCTGGTCTCCTGCGGCACCTGCAATGGGAATTCTGCCGCCGATCAGATTCTCGTTGGTATAGCCGTAAATGCAGCTGCTGGGCTTTACCTCCGGCAGCATGCATTCGGGAATATTCAGATACTCCAGAATCTCCCTGTCCCATTTTCTCTCATGGATGTCAAAGAGCATGGTTCGGGAAGCATTTGTGTAATCGGTCACATGCACCTTTCCTTTTGTCAGCTTCCAGATCAGCCAGGTATCCACAGTTCCAAAAAGCAGTTCTCCATTTTTGGCACGTTCTCTTGCCCCTTCCACATGATCCAGAATCCACTTCAGCTTGGTTCCGGAAAAATAAGCATCAGGAATCAGTCCGGTCTTTTTTCGCACCAGGGCAGACACGCCGTCTTTTTCCATTTTCTCGATCATATCGGCAGTTCTGCGGCACTGCCACACAATTGCCGGATAGACAGGCTCTCCCGTCTTTTTGTCCCATACAATGGTAGTCTCACGCTGGTTGGTGATTCCGATGGCATGGATGTCCTCTGCATCCACGCCGATCTTGCTCATGGCCTCAGTAGCCACGGAAATCTGAGAGGACCAGATTTCCTTTGGGTCATGCTCCACCCAGCCAGGCTTCGGATAATACTGTTTGTATTCCTTCTGGGCAACACTGCACATATTGCCCTTCTTATCAAATAAAATACATCTGGAACTGGTAGTTCCCTGGTCCAATGCCATTATATATTTTCCCATAGTACACCTCGTTTTTACTAAATTCTTAATTCCTATTATAACCGATTCCCTTATGTAAGGAAACACCCTAATCTGTCAAAAACTACATAGAAAAAGCGCCAGCCCGCAAAGTTTCCTCTGCAGGCTGACGCCGAAATTTCTTATATATAATTTTATGCAAGTAAGGTCTTGCCGATGAAATAAACCAGGACCAGCGCACCAAGTACGATTCGGTACCAGCCGAATGCCTTGAAGTCATGCTTCTTGATATATCCCATAAGGAATTTGATTGCAAGGATGGAAACCACAAATGCAACCACCATACCGATCACCAGGATCAGTACCTCAGTTCCTGTAAACCCAAAGCCGAATTTCACAAGCTTCAGAAGGCTGGCTCCGAACATAACCGGGATGCCAAGGAAGAAGGTAAACTCAGCTGCAACGGTACGGGAGGTACCAACCAGGATTCCTCCGATGATGGTGGAACCAGATCTGGAAGTTCCCGGAACAACAGAAAGAACCTGGAAGCAGCCAATCAAAAATGCAGTCTTGAAAGACATATCTTCCAGACTTGTGCACTGCGGCTCTCTGCCTTTGTTGTAGTTTTCCACAATAATGAACAGAACACCGTAGACAATTAACGCAATGGCAACTACAACATAGTTGTTGAAATGCTCCTCAATAAAATCATTAAAAGGAAGTGCGATCACGATAGTCGGAAGACATGCTACCACGATCTTAAACCACAGGATCCATTTGTCCTTATCACAGTAACGCTCAACAAAATTCAGGATCACCTGCGCCCATTTCGGCTTCTTAGCGATGGCCATCTGAGTTCTTCTGGGAAGCTTCTTTATGTAAAATGGCCACAGCTTATTCCAGTACAAAACAACGACTGCGAGAATTGCTCCCAGCTGGATCACAACCAGAAATACATCCATAAAATCCTGGGAAACATTCAGATGTATAAACTCATCCACCAGGATCATATGGCCGGTACTGCTGATAGGAAGCCACTCTGTAATTCCTTCCACAATACCAAGGAGAATTACCTTTAAAAGTTCGATAATATCCATTTCTACCCCTTTCTTATCTTGAACAAAATGAGGACGGAGACTTACATTTCTCCGTCCTCTTTAGTATATTACATCAAATGACTTTCGTAAACTTGTATTTTGCTTTTTTCGCAAAATTTACTATAAAAGTCCCGGACAGCGGCTATGCATCTGGGAAAGCAAGCTTTCCCAGATGTATAGACATTGGACGGGCTAACTCGTATGAACAATTCGACCGACAGGTTGAATTGTGAATGCGAGTGGGATTGTGAAACACGCAAGTGTGGAATAATCCACTTTTATAGCGTCTGCGCTAGCAGACGCTTCCTTTATCTTCTGGCGATGGTCGCGATATCGATCAGGCTCAGATTCTTGGCGTCTGTGTTCTCAAGACTGGTTACCAGAGCTTCTGCTGTATCAAGGCTGGTAAGAACGTTTACGCCAGTCTCGATAGCATTACGTCTGATCACGAATCCGTCCTTCTGATGCTCAACACCCTGGGATGGGATGTCGATAACCACATCGATCTTATGGCCAAGGATCAGGTCCATAAGGTTCGGTGCAGGCTGCTCCAGCTTATTGGTACGGATTACCTTAACACCGTGCTCTTTCAGAGTATTTGCGGTTCCTCTTGTAGCATAGATACGGTATCCAAGTGCCTCGAATCTCTTCGCGATCGGAACTGCATCCTCCTGCTCTTCCGGTCTGACTGTCATGATCATGTTCTTGTACTTCGGCAGACGGATTCCTGCTCCAAGGAATGCTTTGTAAAGAGCCTCATTGAAGGTCTCTGCAATACCAAGGCACTCACCTGTGGATTTCATCTCCGGTCCAAGGCTGATATCAGCGCCGCGGATCTTCTCGAAGGAGAATACCGGCATCTTGATGGCGATATGTTTTGCTTCCGGCTGAAGTCCTGGCTCATAGCCCATGTCTTTCAGCTTGTATCCAAGGATTACCTTGGTTGCCAGCGGTACGATCGGGATTCCGGTAACCTTGCTGATGTAAGGTACGGTACGGCTGGAACGCGGGTTAACCTCAATTACGTATACGTCATCTCCAAGAACGATAAACTGGATGTTGATCATACCGATGACATGCAGTGCTCTTGCAAGACGTTTGGTGTACTCTGCAATGGTCTCTTTGGCTTTCGCGCTGATGGTTCTTGCAGGATATACGGAAATACTGTCACCAGAATGGATTCCGGCACGCTCAATATGCTCCATAATACCAGGGATCAGAATGTCCTCGCCGTCGCATACGGCATCAACCTCGATTTCTTTTCCCATCAGGTACTTATCTACAAGGATCGGATGCTCCTGTGCGATCTGGTTGATCACACCGATGTACTCTTCCACATCCTCATCACTTACTGCAATACGCATTCCCTGACCGCCAAGTACGTAGGAAGGACGAACCAGAACCGGATAGCCCAGCTCGTTTGCGGCTTTCTTCGCTTCCTCTGCGGTAAATACAGTGTGTCCCTTCGGTCTCGGAATCTGGCATTTCTCAAGGATCTCATCAAACAGCTCACGGTCCTCAGCCGCATCTACGTTCTCAGCAGATGTTCCAAGGATCTTCACGCCCATCTTGGTAAGGGCTTCCGTCAGCTTGATGGCAGTCTGTCCGCCGAACTGAACAACAGCTCCGTCCGGTTTCTCAATATTTACAATGTTCTCAACATCTTCCGGTGTAAGAGGCTCGAAATACAGTTTGTCTGCAATATCGAAGTCTGTACTTACCGTCTCCGGGTTGTTGTTGATGATAATGGTCTCATAGCCTTCTTTTGCAAAAGCCCAGGTACAGTGTACGGAACAGAAGTCGAATTCAATACCCTGTCCAATACGGATCGGGCCGGAACCAAGTACCAGGATTTTCTTCTTGTCCGGTGTGGCAACAGCCTCATTCTCAGTGCCTTCATCTCCATATACAGAGTAGTAATACGGAGTTGCTGCAGCAAACTCCGCAGCACAGGTATCAACCATCTTATAGGCTGCCTTGATGCCGTACTCACTACGGAGAGCCTTGATCTCATCCTCAGTTTTGCCTGTAAGACGGGCAATGATGTAGTCCGGGAACTCCATGCGTTTTGCTTCCAGAAGGAGCTCTTTTGTAAGTTTTCTGGTCTTCAGGGCATTTTCCATTCCAACAAGGATTGCCAGTTTATCGATGAACCAGATATCAATCTGGGTAATGTCGTGGAGCATAGACTGCGGCATGCCGCGGCGGATTGCTTCTGCAATCTTCCAGATTCTGCGGTCATCTACGATTGCCAGCTCATCAAGCAGTTCCTCGTCTGTAAGCTGGGTAAAATCATAGGACATCAGGCTGTCTACATGCTGCTCCAGAGAACGGATTGCTTTCATAAGAGCGCCCTCGAAGTTATGGCAGATACTCATAACCTCACCGGTAGCCTTCATCTGTGTGGTAAGGGTTCTCTTCGCTGTAATAAATTTATCAAATGGAAGTCTCGGGATCTTCACTACACAGTAGTCAAGCATTGGCTCGAAACTTGCGTATGTTTTTCCTGTGATGGCGTTTGGAATCTCGTCCAGGGTATAGCCAAGAGCGATCTTCGCTGCAACCTTGGCAATCGGGTAACCGGTAGCCTTACTTGCAAGTGCGGAGGAACGGCTTACACGCGGGTTTACCTCGATTACGCAGTACTCAAAGCTGTCTGGCTTCAGAGCGTACTGAACGTTGCAGCCTCCGGTGATTCCAAGCTCTGTGATGATATTCAGGGCAGAGGTACGGAGCATCTGGTACTCTTTGTCCCCAAGGGTCTGGGACGGAGCAACTACGATGGAGTCTCCTGTATGGACACCAACCGGGTCAATGTTCTCCATGTTGCAGACTGTGATGCAGTTTCCTGCACTGTCACGCATTACCTCATACTCAATCTCTTTCCATCCTGCGATGCAGCGCTCTACCAGAACCTCTCCAACACGGGAAAGACGGAGACCGTTCTCCAGGATCTCACGAAGCTCATATTCATTGTGGGCAATACCGCCGCCGCTTCCGCCAAGGGTGTAAGCAGGACGAAGTACAACCGGGTAGCCGATAGTATTGGTAAATGCAAGACCGTCTTCTACAGTGGTAACAACCTTGGATGCTGCAACCGGCTCGCCGATTTTTTCCATGGTATCTTTAAATTCCTGACGGTCCTCAGCCTTCTTGATGGTCTGGGCTGTGGTTCCGATCAATCTTACGTTATGCTCTTTCAGGAAGCCTTTCTCATCCAGCTCCATGGCAAGGTTCAGACCAGCCTGTCCGCCGAGGGTAGGAAGCACGCTGTCCGGTTTCTCTTTCAGGATCAGCTGCTCTACCACCTCTACTGTAAGAGGCTCAATGTAAACGCGATCAGCAATGTCTTTGTCAGTCATAATAGTTGCCGGGTTGGAGTTCAGAAGAACAACCTCAAGGCCTTCCTCTTTCAGGGAACGGCAGGCCTGTGTTCCTGCATAGTCAAACTCTGCCGCCTGACCGATGATGATCGGACCAGAACCAATAACAAGTACTTTTTTAATGTCTTTATTTCTTGGCATTATTTATTTCCTCCCATCATATCCATAAATCTGTCAAACAGGTAACTGGAATCCTGCGGTCCCGGGCATGCCTCTGGATGGAACTGTACGGTGAAAATATTCTTTCCAACGTATGCCATTCCTTCGTTTGTGCCGTCGTTTACATTTACAAATGCAGGATGTGCAATGTTTTTCTCCTCAAGATCCTTGGCATCTACTACATAGCCGTGGTTCTGGGAGGAAATGTAAACTCTGCCGGTAGCAAGATCCTTCACCGGATGGTTGCCGCCGCGGTGACCGTATTTCATCTTATAAGTATCTCCGCCTGTTGCAAGTGCCATCAGCTGATGTCCAAGGCAGATTGCAAAGATCGGAACATCGGAATCGTAAAGCTTCTTTACTTCTTTAATAATAGAAGTACATTCCTTGGGATCTCCAGGGCCGTTGCTGAGCATGATTCCGTCCGGATGATCTGCTAGGATCTCTTCTGCAGGGGTCAGTGCCGGGTAAATGGTTACCTGACATCCGCGCTTATTCAGGGAGCGTGCAATGTTGCGCTTTGCGCCAAAGTCCATAAGTGCAACCTTAGGGCCGTCTCCCGGAAGAATCTCCTTCTCGCGGCAGGTTACCTTTTCTACTACTTTACCAGTTGTATATGCTTTTAACTTGGGGAGAATTGCGTCTAAGTCATAGTTTTCATCCACTGTGATCATACCGTTCATGGTACCTTTCTCACGGAGGATCTTGGTAAGTGCTCGGGTGTCAATTCCT
This sequence comes from bacterium, assembly GCA_963651655.1. Taxonomy (GTDB): domain Bacteria; phylum Bacillota; class Clostridia; order Lachnospirales; family Lachnospiraceae; genus Blautia_A. Next base: position 10,125 of record CAVJRB010000458.1, read on the forward strand.
GCGATTCCAGGAATGTCATGTTTGGTCAAGAAATGCTGAATCGTGTCAACGCTTCTGAAATTGCTTGGAACACGGGATAACTCACGCACGATAAACG
>CAVJRB010000459.1:0-7000 GCA_963651655.1 bacterium
GCTGGAGGATAAAGAAGAGGATTTATGACATCATTAATGTTTCAGGTTTTGAAGATGAATGTAATTGCGGCATTAATGATCTGCGCTGCGGTGTGGATGGGACATTTTACTAAGGGAAAATATTCATCAAAATGGAAATATTATATGTGGCTGATTGTTATGATTTTTCTGCTGATTCCAGTGGATTTCTCAAAGGGAAGTCTGATTAGGATCCAGATTGGGCAGAAAGCGGCTAATAGCAATGAAAGCAGTTCTTGGACAGGGATAAAAAACGTCAGTAATTCGACTGTAAACAATGCAGCTAAGGAAAGTTCGGAGAGTGTACAAGTACTTTCTAAAGATACTTCTACGATTACTCTCAGTTACGGCATGCTGCCTCTTAAAAAGCTTCTGAATGCGACAGGAATTATCTGGATATGCGGAATTCTTCTATTTGGCTTCACCAGAGGTATGCGCTATTATTTTTCCCTGCATAAGATGGAGCGTTGGAGTTACCCTGCGGATAATGAGGAAATGCAGGAATTGTATTTCAGGATCTGCCGTAAGAAGCATATCAAAAATCCGCCAAGGCTTCTTGTATGGGAAGGGCTTACCTCTCCGATGCTGGCAGGAATTCGCAATCCCGGACTTTATGTGCCGGAAAAGGCATTCACGCTGGAGGAACTGGAATTTATCTTTTCCCATGAGCTGTCCCATTATATGAGGCATGACCTGTGGTATAAAATGCTGATGCTCATCGTTACAACCATCTACTGGTTCAACCCGGCGCTTTACCTGATGCAGCGGGAAGCGGAGAAAGATATTGAAAATCTTTGTGACGGAAAAATGGCAGCCCATTATACCATGAAGGATCGGATGAAATATGGGGAATTGTTGCTAAAGATTGCGGCGAGCCAGAACCACATTCCTTATATGTCAGTGGGATTCAGTGACGGCAAGAAGGTTTTCAAGGACCGCATTTTGTATATGAAAAATTTAAGAAGCTTGAAAGAAAAAGTTTTTCCAGCAATATTGCTGGGGGCTATTCTGGTAGGGGCTCAGGTATTTGTAGGAGTTTCTTTCGATGCAGTTCAGGCGGCTGTAGGTGACCTGGTGGAATTTCAGCCAGATCAGGGAACTGCAGGAGAATATGTAAACCTTATAGCAGAAAACAGCTCTGGCAGCTCTTACGGAGCAGGAAGAGAGAATGATTCCATTGCAGGAAGAAATCAATCTGCTTCCGGGAATATAAATACAGATGGCAGCGAGACTTTGAACAGTGAGAGTACGAGTAAAGCTGATTATTCAGAGGGCATAGATTCTAACGGTGGAAGTACATCAGACAGTACTTCTGAATCTGGAAATTCAGGTACGGATTCAAGTGATGACTCCGAGACAGGCAGTGCCGAAACCAGAGGAATTACCTTAACGGATGAACAGGTTACAGTTTGGGCGAAGGATGGTTCCTGGGCAAATTATGTATATCGTGCCACAGATGGAAACTGGTATGATGGCAGCGGAAGACTGTATTATGAAAATGGCGGCGGAGAATGGACACAGGCTGCAACAGGTGAACAGGGCTCAGAAGATGCACCGGAAACACCTTCTGAGAATGCGCAGGTGTCTTTGGTTGTTGTGGATGAGGAAGGGCTGAACTATCAGACTCTTTATCAGAACAGTGCCGGAGAATGGGAAAATAATGCTTCTGGTGCGTATTCGGATAATGGAGACGGAACGTTTACAGGGCCAGATGGAACCTTGTGGTATGAGAATTAAGTTAAAAATAAAATAATGTGAAATGTGGAAATCCCACCGAAATATTTGAGTATCTGACTCAAGGTATTTCGATGGGATTTTTAGGATGCAGATTAATAGAAATTACTCTTTAGCTGTAGAACCTGCAGGTTCAGCATCGTCAGCAACGGATGCGACTGCGCTTGGGGCGCCAGGTACTTCAGCATTTTCTTTCTCAAGTGCTCCTTCTTCAGAATCTCCCTGATCTTCCTCTTCTGTCACCAGATATCCATGTGAAACCGGTTCAATGGTCTGTTCCATAATGCGGTGAAGCAGTTCCAGGCCGCCGGCACCTTTGAAAGCGCCATAGAGGAAGTTGTTGGAAATTTCTTCTGTGATAGATTCAAGTCCTTCCATAATCATGCCTTTTCCCGGAGTCTCGTACCAGCGAATCTGAAGTTCATCCTCTGGCAAGAAGAAAATGTGGATTTTTCTGCGCACGCATTCTTCCAGGAAAGTAATCTCAAGCTTCAGGACGGCGGTGCCATTTTCGTCTGTGGTAAATTCTCCGCAGGTACCAACCAGATAACTCTCTTCATGAAGCGTAAGCCAGGATTCCTTTGCCTGGCCGAAGCCAACCGGGAGGGGATGCCACTCTCCGGATTCCAGGAAGTTTACAGAGAAGTCGCCTTTTTCACAGGTGAAGGAAAGTTTTTGCACACCCTCCGTCATATTATTGTGGAAAACCTGGATAAATAGAGGAAAAAGTCCAATGCTCTGTGGAGAAAGTTCAAAAATTTTCCCATTCAGCTGTAATGCTGCCTGATGGAAATCCGGTGCAGGAATTCCTTTCACATAATTCCAGGTATTCTGGCGGGCACCGGTGCTGCGGCGAAGTCCGGCCGGATTCTTTTTCCAACCGCCTTTTCGAAGGGATGGAAGTGTCTGGGCAGTGGCGGTGCCGTTTTCTAACTGGGCAGTAAGGCGGTTCAACAGGCTCTGCGCGCATGGATTCTCAGGGAGAACGTCTGCAGGGTGGAATTTCCGTGGAAAATACTTGCGGATAATATTCAGCATGACGCAGTTCTGAAACAGTTCGTTGTTGCCTGCGTTGGTGACAATCACCATATTCATGTCCGGATAAACAATTACGTTCTGACCCAGCATTCCGTTAAATTCAAAGCTGCCGGGGCGGGCTTCCATCCACAGCTGATAGCCGTATCCGTAAGTGCCCTCGATGCTCTCCTTATGTTTGGCAGTGGAAACCTCCACCCAGAATTCTGGAATGATCTGCTGGCCGTTCCATTTGCCTTTCTGCAGGTAAAGCTGGCCAAGCTTCGCCATGTCTTCCGCGCAAAGGAAAAGTCCCCAGCCGCCTTTGGTGATGCCTTTCGGGCAGGTTTCCCAGAAATAGCGGGTAATTCCAAGAGGAGCGAAAAGCCGCGGCTCCAGATATTCTGTAAGTGTCTGACCTGTACGTTCTGTGATAATTGCGGAAAGAACATAGGTGTTCAGACTGTTGTACAGGAAATTTTCCCCAGGGTTTCCGGTGATGGAAGAATTCATGTAGCTGGTGAGCCAGTCGTTGCCAGACACGATGCCGGATTCGTTAAAGGTAATGCCGCTGGTCATGGTGAGAAGATTCTCCACGGTGACTGTGGGGCGGAAAATTTTGGTGAAGGTATTCAAATTCTTCTGGAAAATATCATAAATATTTTCGTCCAGGGAAAGCTTGCCTTCTTCTACAAGAAGTCCGATGGCCATTCCTGTGATGCTTTTGCACATGGAATGGGTGACATGCCAGATTCCGCTGCGGTAAGGCGCGAAATTGGCTTCGCAGATGACTTTCCCATTTCGAAGAACCATGAAATGATGCATGTCTGTATAGTGGGAAGCCTCCAGATCACGGAGCAGATCCGCCAGCATATCGGAAGAAATGCCCTGGCTTTCCGGTGTTGCTCTGGGAAATGGCTGCTCATAGGGCTTGTCAAATGGGAACTTGGGCTTTTGCGGGAAAAAATCTACTCTGCTTGCGCCATCGGTTTTTCCAAGAATGATATTGGTGATCAGTTCTGCAACTGCAATTTGTTCTTTTGCCATAGGCTGCTCCTTTCTGGTGAAGGGAATATTAGGTAACTGCAATATTAGTATAACCAAAAGTTGATTGAGCTTATTGTAACAGTGGACAATTGCGGTGTCAATAATGGGAAAAGGGGAAGGGCAGCTGGGATTTGGCAAAAATTTTTCAGAAATCAGGTTCTATCCTGCCGACGGACAGGCATAAGAATAACTATACCTGCACAATCATGGAAAGTGCGCAGTTCCATCACGGTTGTGGACAGGCATGAAAAAAAGGAGGACCTTTATGAAGCATTTTTTTGATATGATGATGACTGTTATGGTTGGCTTTGTCACAGGAGTATTTCGTGGAAAAGGTAATGCACTTCAGTTCGTAAAGGTACTTGTGAGCGGACAGGCTGCAGGCGCCCAGACCTGGCTAAGAGCGTGCCCTCAAAATCATTCCCGCAATCTGCACGCCCCACTTTGCGGTATATTTCACCCGAATTCGGTTGTCGTAGTTAGAGCATGTTTGGCGGATATGTACATCTGTCTGCCTCAGACGAAAAATAATGCATGAAATTTGTGCATGAAATTTGTATAATTATACTTGACTTCCCAAAACTTTGGTAGTAAAATTACTTCAGTTCGTTAAACAACTAAATTTAAAAAGGATTAAATTCCTTGAAGGGAAGCAGTAGGAACAGGAAGCTTGTCTACAGAGAGCTGCGCAGGTGGAAAGCAGCGTCAGGTCTGTTTTGAAGATCATCCCCGAGAAGGGAAGCCGAACGCATCACACGCCAAGTAAGTTTCCACGGCCGTTCCCCGTTACAGGAACCACGTATGTCGGTACGTTGTCTTTCGTACTTGTTTCAAAGGAGAAACAGGGTGGTTGCGGCTTTATAGGTCCGTCCCTAGTTTTAGGGATGGGCCTTTTTGTGCTGAAAGTCCCGGACAGCAGACATAAATTCAACATGCTTGCATGTTGAATTTATGGATATTGGACGGGCAAGACGACATGAGCAAGCAGGGCAATAGCCCGGATCCCCACGCAAAGACAAAAACCCGCACAAGCAACAAAGGAGGAGAGAGCAATGAAAGTCTTCAAAAAAATCATGAATGCAGTAGCAGCAGTGGAAAATTGTATTCTCGTGGTATCCACCCTGCTGATACTGATCCTGACTGTGGGAAATGTATTTTCCCGAAAAGTCATCCATCGTTCCTGGTCCTTTACCGAGGAACTTGTGGTTGCAGTCTTTGTACTCATCACATTAATGGCAGCAGCCCTTGCCTGCCGTGAGGGAGAACTGGTCAACTTATCCCTGATCACCGACCGTCTTCCCGAGAAACTGAAAAAACCATCCGTAATCCTTTCCACTGTCCTTTGCATTATTTTTACCGCCATCTTATTCTGGTTTGGCATGGAAAAAGTAATCACACAGCTGGAAAACGGCAAGCGTACCTTCGTGCTGAACTGGCCGGAATGGATCTTCTGGTCCTTCGTTCCCATTGGGTCCGCCTGCATGATCTTACATTTTATTGAATACTGCATTGACTACTGTACTGACAACATAAAGAAGGAGGATAAATAAATGATAAGCGCAGTTCTTTTTATTTCATTTTTTATTTTCCTGATCCTGGGTGTTCCCATTGCGATCTGTCTGGGGCTGTCTTCCGTATGTGCGATCCTGTACTCCGGAACCTCCCTTACCATTGTGGCAACCAACATGTACGCCGGAATCAGCAAATTCCTGCTTCTGGCTATTCCATTTTTCGTACTTTCCGGAAATATCATGGCGAAAGCCGGAATTTCCAAAAGACTTGTTAAATTCGTTGATACCTGTGTGGGACACAGAAGAGGCGGCATCGCCATCGTATGCGTTATCGTAGCCTGCTTCTTCGGTGCAATCTCCGGTTCCGGTCCGGCAACTGTTGCAGCCCTTGGCGCAGTTCTGGTACCGGCAATGGTAGAAAGAGGCGGCTTCAGCGCTCCGTTCTCTACAGCGCTGATGGCCACCTCCAGTTCCATTGCAATTGTCATTCCCCCGAGTATCGCATTTGTTGTATATGCCTCCATCACAGGCGTATCCATTGCAGATATGTTTATGGCAGGTATCGTACCTGGTATCCTCATGGGCGTTGCCCTTGTCATCGTAGTTATGGTGGAAGCCAGAAGAAAAGGCATCCAGCCTGCACAGAAAAAAGCCACAGCCAAAGAGCGCTGGGATGCATTTAAAGATGCTTTCTGGGGATTCCTTATGCCAGTCATCATCCTTGGTGGTATTTATGGCGGTGTTTTCACACCAACAGAGGCAGCTGCTGTATCCGTTGTTTACGGCCTGTTTGTAGGTATGGTCATCTACCGCGAGGTAAAATTAAAAGACCTGTTTGACCTTTGTGTTGACTCCGCAAAAACAACCGGAGGAATCATGCTGATCGTAGCATGCGCGTCCCTGTTTTCCTATGTCTGCACCAAGTTCGGCATTGCAGACGCAGCTTCCCAGCTTCTCGGAAGCATTGCACATAATCAGTTTACCTTCCTTCTGATCGTAAACATCATCTTCTTGATTGCAGGCTGCTTCATCGATGCAAACTCTGCAATGTACATTTTCATCCCGGTTATGCTTCCGGTATGCAAAGCCCTTGGCTATGATGTGGTAGCCTTCGGTGTTATGGCAACAGTAAACCTGGCAATCGGACAGGTAACCCCTCCTGTTGGCGTCAACCTGTTTGTAGCAATTGGAATCAAGATCAAAAAAGGAATGGAAGTGACCCTTCAGGAAATCTCAAAGGCCGTTGTTCCAATGCTGGCTGCCAGCATCGCAGTGCTTCTGGTCGTAACCTACATCCCGGTTACTTCCACTGCCCTGCCAAAGGCGCTTGCGAAAAACGGTTCCTATTCCGGTGATGCCTCCGCAAGTGACAGCAGCTCTTCGGCAGCTTCAGCAGCAGGCGAAGAGGAGCATTCCTTCAACGAAATAGAGGATTACAGTGACCTTGGCTGGGAGGAAACCACCTGGAACTTTGCATGCTCCACAACAGAAACTTCCACCTGGGCTGACGGCGGCCGTAAGTTCGGCGAGCTTATGGAAAAAGCCACCGGCGGAAAAGTAAAAGTAAACGTATACGCAGCAGACCAGCTGACAAACGGAAACCAGTCAGAAGGAATCCAGGCACTTATGAATGGAGACCCAGTACAGATTTCCTTACATTCAAACTTAATCTATTC
>CAVJRB010000460.1:0-2695 GCA_963651655.1 bacterium
CGTTTAAGGTGATGTTCTTCTTGCGGAGCATTTTGTAGAAAAAGCTTTTGGGCGCTTCCCTAAGAAGCTTCCCAAGGTATTTGTCAAAACGCTGTCCCGCTTCGTTTTCGTTAATGATAAATTCTTTCATGGGAGTCCCCTTTAAATGCAAAGATTCAGGATCACATGTTTTACCATATCATCTCTTGTAAAGTCCGGATATCTGGGATCCGGGGTGAATTTAAGCCCCTCTTCTAAGGAATCCTTGTGGGCGTTCATGGAATCCAGGCGCTCCAGAAAAGGCCGGAGCTCGCTCAGGATCTTCACATCTACCTTGTAGCCGTTTTTGCGCACAAGCTTCTGGGCCTCTTCTGCCATAAAGCCTGTGTCAGCTTTCGGATCGCTGGTGTAGCCCACCACTGTATTGCCGCATACGGCGATGGCGTCGATGGCACATTTCTTCTCGTAGAAGGTCATGTACATCTCATATGCCATCACAAGGTCTCCCTGATGGGCATGGATCTTCTTGTATACAGCAGGGTCCACAGGCTTGGCAAGCATGACCATGATCACGTCTACCACAGCCTTGCAGCCGGGAAGGGAGCCCACCAGGGCGATGATGGTCCAGATGGTGTTCCTTGTGCCAAGGTAGATCCACATGCTGATAAAAATAAATAAAGGTACGCCAAGCAAAATGGCGGCAATGATGATTCTGCGCTTCCGCTCACGCTTCAGATACCCGAATTCTCCTTTGTTTGTCTGCATTAATTTCATGAAAACACTCCTATTTCTGCTTTTTTCTTGTGTGGGTATTGCGGATGGTTTTCTTTCTGCCGGAAGAGGCATGTTCCTGCTGGCGTCCGAAACGGGATTTCTCACCGGATGATTTCTCATGTCCTTCCCGGATGGGACGGATCAGGCACTTCTCTCCATAGCCTACCAGGTCCATGCGCCCTGCAATCTTCAGTCCCTCCAGAACCAGCTCCCGGTTGGCAGGATTCTTATACTGCATAAGAGCACGCTGAATGGATTTCTCATGGGCGTTCTTCGGCACGTAAACCTTCTCCCCGGTAAGGGGATGGATCCCGGTGTAATACATGCAGGTGGATAAGGTGGACGGGGTGGGATAAAAATCCTGTACCTGTTCCGGGGTAAATCCAAGATCCCGCACATATTCTGCCAGCTTCACCGCCTCCTTCATGGTACAGCCCGGATGGGAGGACATGAAATAGGGAACTGCAAATTGCTGCAGCCCGGCGCTTTTGGTGGCCTTGTCAAATTCCTGAAGGAATTTCTGGTAAACCTCATGGGAAGGCTTGCCCATGTATTTCAGCACCTGGTCAGAAACATGCTCCGGTGCCACGCGAAGCTGTCCGCTTACGTGATACCGTGCAAGCTCATTGAGAAAGGTCTTGTCCGGGTCTGCAAGAACGTAGTCAAAACGCACGCCGGAACGGACGAATACTTTCTTCACTTTAGGAATAGCACGGAGCTTCCGAAGCAGGGAAACATAGTCCTTATGGTCTGCGGTCAGATTCTTGCAGGGCGTTGGGAAAAGACAGTGCCGGTTCTTGCACACGCCCTTGGTCAGCTGTTTCTGACAGGATGGCTGGCGGAAATCTGCAGTAGGTCCGCCTACATCATGGATATAACCCTTGAAATCCTTATCCTGGGTCATATGAACCGCTTCTTTGAGAATGGATTCATGGCTTCTGGTCTGCAGGATCCTTCCCTGATGGAAGGTGAGGGCACAGAAGCTGCAGCTTCCAAAACAGCCCCGGTTGCTGGTAAGGCTGAATTTGATCTCCTCCAATGCAGGAATGCCGCCGTCCTTCTCGTACATGGGGTGATACTGCCCGGTATAGGGAAGGTCGTACACATCGTCCATCTCATCCTGGGTAAGGGGAAGAGCCGGAGGATTCTGGATCACATAGCCTTTGTTTCCGTAGGACTCTGCCATGGTGGCTGCTGTGAATGGATCTGTGTTCTGATACTGGATGGCAAAGCTTCTGGCGTAGGCCATTTTGTCCTCTTTCACTTCCTCGAAGGAAGGAAGAACAACCGGCTGGTAGGTGCGGGAAAGGTCTTTACACTTGTATACCGTTCCTGCCACATAGGTGATCTCCTCCACAGGAATGCCGCTGTCCAGAGCTTCTGCAATTTCGACAATGGAGTGCTCGCCCATTCCGTAGGAAATCAGGTCTGCACCGGAATCCATGAGAATGCTGTGCTTCACTTTATTTTCCCAGTAGTCGTAGTGGGCCATTCGCCTTAAGCTGGCTTCGATTCCGCCGAGAATAATGGGTGTCTTCTTATAGGTCTGGCGGATCAGGTTGCTGTATACGATCACGGCGCGGTCCGGGCGAAGTCCCATTTTCCCTCCGGGGGAATAGGAATCCTTCTGGCGGTGCTTGCGGGCAACGGTATAGTGGTTCACCATGGAATCCATGTTGCCTGCGCTGACCAGAAAGCCAAGACGGGGCTCCCCAAGCACGGTGACGCTTTCTTTTTTGCGCCAGTCCGGCTGGGGAATGATGCCTACCTTGTAGCCCCGGCTCTCCAGAAGACGGCTGATAATGGCGCTTCCAAAGGAGGAATGGTCCACATACGCATCTCCTGTCACGTAGACAAAATCAAGCTGGTCCCAGCCGCGCTCTTCCATATCTTTTTTGTTAACGGGTAAAAATTGTGACATTGATTCTTTTCTCCTATGTAT
>CAVJRB010000461.1:0-3850 GCA_963651655.1 bacterium
ACAGCCATCCGCAAGCGCATTGCAGACGGCGTAGGAAATCTCTATGTGCTGGTAAACTACACTGCACTGTTTGGCACTCACAATATACTTAAGAAAATGGAGGGAGAAAAGGAATGAAGCTGACAATCGGACATTTATATCCGGATCTCCTGAACCTGTATGGAGACAGAGGAAACATCCAGTGCCTGATGAGACGCTGCCAGTGGCGGGGAATCGAGGCAGAGACAATTGCATTTGAGTTAGGCGACAAGATTGATTTTTCCAGACTGGACATTGTACTTCTGGGCGGAGGCTCCGACAGGGAGCAGATGCTGGTCTGCGAGAAGCTCAAAGAGATCCAGCCGGATTTCAAGAAATATGTGGAGGACGGCGGCGTAGTTATCGCCATCTGCGGCGGCTATCAGCTTCTCGGCAAATACTATAAGACAGACCAGGGAACCATCACAGGCCTTGATCTGGTGGATCTTTATACAGAGCAGGGAGAAGGACGCCTGATCAGCAATATCGTGCTGAAAAGCGACCTTTTTGACATGCCTGTTGTAGGCTTTGAGAACCACGGCGGAAGGACCTGCATCAACAACTGCAAGCCTCTTGGAAAGGTTCTGTATGGCTCCGGAAACGACGGACAGACAGGCTATGAGGGCGTAGTTTATAAGAACGTGATCGGAACCTATCTTCACGGCCCGCTGCTTCCCAAGAACCCGCAGCTGGCAGACTGGCTGCTCGCTCACGCACTTGAGAAAAAGTATGGCAAAGCAGTGGAGCTTGCACCTCTTGATGACACAGAAGAGAAGGCTGCAAACGACTACGTATACCACAGATTTGTAAAAGAAAGCTGATTTTTCAGAAACATTCAGAAAAAGCAGACAGAAATATATACACAGATAAGAAATAAGGGGAACGATATGGCAAAATCAACGAATCAGAAAGCGAAAATCCTTTATCTTGAAAAGATACTTCAAAATACAGATGAGACCCATCCCTGCACCATGCAGGAAATCCTGGGCAGACTCCAGGAATATGGGATAAGTGCAGAAAGAAAAAGTATTTATGATGATATGGAAGTACTTAGAAGCTTTGGCATGGACATCAAGTTCAAAAGAGGAAAGTCCACAGGTTATTATGTAACCGGACAAAAAGCAGCGACAGAAGCGCTGGCAGATGGTGTCCGGGAAGAGCGCTCCCAGACTGCGGCAGTAGAAATTCCAGCAGCCGCAGAAGCGGCAGAGATGCCTCCAGTACAGAAGAACTCCAGACCGGACTGGCTTCTCCCATTTTCCGATTCGGAGGATGACAAGCCGGTGAAGCTTCTTTACAGCAGCAAAAGAAAAGATGAGATCACAGAGGTCCTTGGAAACCGTGCCCAGTATAAAGAGAAGGAATCCGGTACTTTTACTGCAGCGTTTTATGCAGAGGAGACTCCGCAGTTTTTTGGCTGGCTGGCAGGTCTGGGACGTGACGCGGTAATCGTGAAGCCAAAGAAGGCTGTGCAGGTATACCGGGATTATCTGAAGGGTATTTTGAAAGAATATAAATAACAGAAAGGACTTTTTATGAAAAAGCAAATCGCAGGAATTCTTACCGGACTTCTTGTTTGCAGTGCGTTCCTTGCCGGCTGCGGCAAAAATGAGGCCACCCAGGCAGTAAAGGAGAGCGTGGAAACAGAAAAAGAAGGAAACGGAGAATCTACGGAAGCAGAAGGAAAAGACCAGGACAAAAAATCCGATGCAGAAGAAACGGATGGCAGCACAGAGGAAAGCAGTGGAGAAGATCAGGCACCGGAAGTAGTTCTGGATAAGATTGGAATTTTGCTGCCAGAAGAGAGAAGTGACATGAACGGCAGTCTGGAGCGTGCAGAGCTGAAGTCCCGCCTTGAGGAGAATGGCTATGACGCAGCCCTCTATTTCGCCAAAGAGGATGCAGATACCCAGATCAGCCAGATCCGGGAGCTGCTGCAGGATGAGAATCTGAAGGCACTTGTGATCTCACCTGTGGATCCCTATTCTTTATCTGAGGTGCTTCAGGAGGCGTCGGATCAGTCCATTCCGGTCATTGACTATGATAATTTGATCATGGACACGGACAAGATCAAGTATTATGTGACCTTTAATACCCGTGCCATTGGAAATGAGATTGGCAAAAACATTGTGAAGCAGGCAGAGCTGGATAAGGTCCGGGAGGACAGAGGATGCCGCACCATTGAGTTTCTGATGGGCTCCCCGGATGATGATGCTTCCCTGTTTTTGTTTAACGGAATCATGGAAGTTCTGGGAGAATATGTGGAGGATGGCACACTGGTTTGCCGTTCCGGAAGAACTACCTTTGACCAGAACGGAATTGCGGATGAAAATACAGCTGATGCTATGACACAGCTGAATTCTGTGATCAGTGAATTTTATTCTCTGGAAAAGACACCGGATATTATCTGTACTGCTTCCGATGATTTCGCCCTGGCTGCAATGGGCATTCTGGAAAATGAGGAGATTTATCCGGGAGATGAGAACTGGCCTCTGATCACAGGGGTAAATGCAGATGCAGACGCCGTGAAGAGCGTTGCAGAGGGCAAAATGGGATTTACGGTGATGATGGATAGAAGGGACCTTGCAGAGGCGTGTGCGACCCTTGTGGACACTTATCTGAAGGGCGATGACGTGGAAGTTAGCAATTACTCCCAGTATGACAACGGGGTGAAGATCATCGGCACTGTGACCTGCGATGGAAAACTGATCGACAAGGACAATTACCAGATTCTTGTGGACAATGGATTCTATCTGGCTGAGATGATCGCGCCGGAAGCCTCTCCTACGCCGATTCCGGAAGTTTCGCCTACGCTGACACCGGAAGTTTCACCTGCACTGGAGAATGTAAGCCCTACTTCTGCAGCAGAAGTGACAGAGGTTCCAGAAGCAAGTTCTGCGCCAGATAATAGTAAGAAGACTACAGATGGGAAAAACGCGGCTCCTGCTTCAGGGGATGGCCCTGAGATTACAACCGAAGAAGTTCCGTCTGTGAAAGAAGAACATTTATAATAAAAATATCCTGTACAAATCACAACGCATTTGGTGACGAAGTGATTTGACAGGATATTTTTTCGTAATAGGAAATTCCGTTGGAATCTCCCATTACAGAAAGAGAGGTTTCTCCTAAAGCTTTTATTCCCGGAAAGTCAGGGAATCATCTGTCATGGAATCGATGATGGCAAGAGACTCCAGGCGAACGCCCATGTCACGGATCTGCTGTCCGCCCTGCTGGAAGCCTTTCTCGATTACGATTCCAGCACCCTCAAGAGTGGCTCCGGATTTCTTCACAATGTCGATCAGACCAAGAAGAGCGCAGCCATTGGCAAGAAAATCGTCGATCAGAAGTACATGATCCTCCGGTCCTAAGAATTTCTTGGAAAGAATTACGTCATATACCTTCTTGTGGGTGAAGGATTCAATCTTGGTACAGTACATTTCGCCGTCTAAGTTCACGCTCTGGGATTTCTTGGCAAATACTACCGGAACATGGAAATACTGGGCTGCAATACAGGCAATGCCGATACCGGAAGCCTCAATGGTAAGGATCTTGGTAATGGGGCAGTCTGCGAAACGTGCCTTGAACTCCTTTCCAATCTCATTGATGAGATCAATATCCATCTGGTGGTTCAGAAAGCTGTCTACTTTCAGTATATTGCCTGGCTTTACGATGCCGTCTTTCAGAATACGTTCTTTTAAAAGCTGCATGGCTAAATTCTCCTTTTCGCTTTGCTTCGACTAATTTTAATATTTTTATGATACGACATTCTAAGAAGAAGTTCAATTATTTTTGACAAAAAAAGCCTGTGGAAACAATCAATTCATCCCGATGT
>CAVJRB010000461.1:3860-4282 GCA_963651655.1 bacterium
GTCAGGAGCTGATAATATGAAAGAATACGAGGTAATCTGGGAGATTTTTAATAAGTGTCCAAGGAATCAGATGCGGGATGTATTTGTGGATGAAATAGAAATTGAAGACCCGGAGGAATATGTGAAGAATAAATTTAAGGGAAAGGAAGTATCCTACGAAAAGACGGTTCTTGCAGACGGAACCATTGTGTTTGATATTCTCACCTCACAGATTAAGCAGAGGTGTTCCTTTACGGAAATCTAATGGGCTGCAGGAAATGCAGCAGTAATTTTGGATAAGCTTTGGCAGGAATTTTCCAGGGTATATTTTACAGGAAATAGTGCATAATCTGCCAAACTATGTTATAATAATCGGACGTGCTTCAAAGGAAAAAAGCTGGACACAGGGCTGCATCAGCAGCGGAATGCCTGGCAGTTAAAGG
>CAVJRB010000462.1:0-6031 GCA_963651655.1 bacterium
ACTCTTCAAAGAATTTAGAAAAGTTTAAGAATCATGCAAACCAATCTCCTTCTTTACAGTAAAACTGCACCATGCTACAATAACCCCAAACCCAACAAAAAATTCAGCTGTTCAGCGCACCTATGCGCCGCAGCTATCATAAAAGGAGCACAATCACTATGGAATTAACCCTTGAAACCGGACGTCCTTCCGATACCACCGGAAGGCTTGAAAAAGAAATACGCGTATATGATTTTCTGGATTCCCTGAATATCCCGTATCAGAGAGTCGACCACGAAGCCCTTATGACCATCGAGGCCTGCAAGGATGTAGACAAAATCCTGGACGCTGTCATCTGCAAGAACCTGTTCCTCTGCAATCGCCAGGAGACCAACTTCTACCTTCTCCTTCTTCCCGGAGACAAAAAATTCAAGACCAAGGAAGTTTCCTCCCAGCTTGGCGTAGCCAGACTTTCCTTTGGAAATGAGACTTATATGGAAAAATACCTGGACATCACCCCTGGCTCTGTAAGCGTCCTCGGTCTGATGAATGACAAGGAACATCACGTTCAGCTGCTTATTGACGAGGATCTTCTGAAAGAGCCTTATATCGGCTGCCATCCCTGCATCAACACCTCCAGTCTGAAAATTGACATGAAAGATATGATGGAAAAAATTATCCCGGCAATGGAGCACGAACCGATCTTTGTGAAGCTCGGACAGGAAGAATAATATTTTTCCCAATAAAAAGAACTGCCGCACATCCCAGGAATTTAATTCCCATGAATGTACAGCAGTTCTTTTATTTCCCATGCAGCCTCACGCCGCATCTCTAATCCTTATTTGCTCTTTCTCTCCTTCACCAGTGCAAACACACTCTGAAGCACAATAAAGAAGCAAAGCAGAATTGCTGTTACAATGTTTGACCAGGAGCTGATCAGCTTACCATTTGTCTTAACCAATGTAGAAATAGTACCGTTGATCAATACTCCGAACAGAGATCCAAGCACATTTCCCACACCACCGGTAAGAAGGGTACCGCCGATAACTGCGGAGGAAATGGCATCCATTTCCAGTCCGGTTGCCTGTGTGGTTGTACCAGCCATTGTGTTCAGGCAGTAGCAGATACCGCCGATAGAGGTAAGGAAGCTGGAAAGTATGTAAGCTTTCATCTGCGTTTTCTTAACATCAAGTCCCATCAAAGTTGCTGACTGCTGGTTTCCGCCCACTGCGTAAATGCTGCGTCCGAAACGTGTATATTTCAGCATCAGATAAATAGCAAGCACTACGATCAGCGCAACAACCACCGTTACACGAAGATAAGGATACTGCATAATTCCTTTTTTGTTCAGATATCCTCCGAAAGGAAGAGAAATCTTATAACTGGAAAGTGTGGTAAAAATCTTGTCGGAAACAATACTTACCTGCTCTTTACAGATCACAGCTGTCATGCCTCGCGCAAAGAACATACCTGCCATAGTTACAATAAACGGCTGAATTTCCAGATAGGAAATACAGAAGCCCTGGACAACACCGAACACGATACCAATTGCAAGGATGAAAAGCATCAGCACCGGACTGGACCAGCCCCACTGCTCAATACCAACCGCAAGGATCATACAGTCCATAGCAACTACAGAACCTACGGAAATATCAATTCCGCCGGTAAGCATAACGCATGTCATACCTGCTGTAATACAGATCAGACCAGCGTTATTGATCAGGATATTCAGGAATGTCTGGAAGCGGGTAAAACCTTTGTCCGCATATACGATACATCCTGCAGCATACATTACAAAGAATAAAACAATGGTAATCAGCAGCAACAGGTTATTGCTGTTTATCTTTTTCTTTTTCATGCCCGAGCTGCCTCCTTTCCGGATTTCTTTGTCAGCTTTTTAAAAAATGCTTTGGCTGGCTCAGCCTGAATAACTACGATGATAATAACAACGATTGCCTTAAATACCGGCGCCTGTGCAGAAGAAACACCAAGTGCATACAGGGTTGTGGTAATCGCCTGAATGGTGTAAGCTCCGATAATGGAACCTGCCAGGGAAAATTTACCGCCGCCAAGGCTGTTTCCGCCAAGTGCTACGGAAAGGATAGCATCCAGCTCCATGTTCAGACCGATGTTATTGGTATCAGCGGAATAGATTCTGGAGGTTGCAACCATACCGGCAAGTCCTGCGCAAAGACCGCAGATTGCATAGCACATCAGGATGATCTTTGAGGAATTAAAGCCTGCGATACGGGAAGCTTTTTTGTTAATACCAACACTCTGGATATAAGTTCCAAGTGCAGTGTAACGAAGTACGATAGACGCAATTGCCACACAAACTGCAGCAACAATAATCGGTGTCGGGATAATTCCGCAGTAACCGCCAAGCTTCTGGAAAGACGGTACACGTACATAAACAATCTGGCTGTTGCAAAGAAGAAGTCCTACCGCACGTCCTGCCGACCATAGGATCAGCGTGGCGACCATAGGCTGGATATTCATATACGCAACCAGGAAACCGTTGAACATACCGCAGATCAAAGTTACCAGAAGACCTGCACCAATACCAACCAGCAGCGGATGTGCATACTGCTGAACGTTTACATTTCCATATCCTGCAAGGATCATACAGCAGACACCTGCGTAAAGACTCATAACAGAACCAACGGAAATATCAGTACCGCCGGAAGCAGATACAACCAAAGTCATACCGATTGCCAGAATTGCAATCTCACTTCCACGGTTCAGGATGTCAATCAGACGTCCGTAAAGTACACCGTTTTTAATGGAAATCATGAAAAAGGAAAGAGGTGCACTTCCTGTTGCAATATCATATACTACGTTAATCAGCATGACCAGGATCATACTGAATACCGGAAGGAACAGACGCTTCTGTGCCAGTTTCTTGAAATTACCCATTACTGCTCACCTCCTGCAATTGCTTTCATTACGTTCATCTGGTTCATGTCCTTCTCATCGATTTCTCCAACCTTCTGACCATCGCGAAGAACTGCCATACGGTTGCAGGTACGAAGCATTTCCTCAATCTCGGAGGAAATGAAGATCAGGCTCTTGCCTTCATCTGCCAGCTTCAGAACCAGTTTCTGAATCTCTGTTTTGGTACCGATATCAATACCTCGGGTAGGCTCATCCAGGATCAGGAAATCCGGATTTGTAGCAAGCCATCTTGCCAGAATAACCTTCTGCTGGTTTCCACCGGAAAGCTGCTTGATCAAAGTCTCGCGGCTTGCACATTTGATCTGAAGAAGATCAATATACTTGTCTGCAATTTCACACTGCTTTGCCATAGGAATCTTTTTCAGAATACCCTGTTTTGCCTGCACGGCAAGAATGATATTTTCTCTTACGGAAAGGTCTGCAATAATACCTTCCGCTTTACGGTCATCGGGAAGAAGTCCCATTCCAAGATGCATGGCATCAATTGGGTTTTTGACTTTTACTTCCTGGCCTTTTACCTTCAGGGTACCGGTCTGTGCACGGTCAGCTCCGTAAATAGCACGGGCCAGCTCGCTTCGTCCGCTTCCAAGAAGTCCGGTCAGTCCGATAACCTCTCCTTTGTGAATATCAAGATCAAATGGCTTGATGGTACCAGCATGGCTTAAGCCTCTTGCCTCAATAACCATGGGCTCTTTTCTCTTATCTCCGGTAGTCTCCGGTTTGATGGATGCCAGATCGTCGAAATCTTTTCCCATCATAGCTGCTACCAGCTTTACTCTCGGCAGGTCTGCAATGTCATATTCTCCTACCAGCTTGCCGTTTCGAAGAACTGTGATTCCGTCACATACCGCATATACCTGCTCCAGAAAATGGGTAACAAATATGATTCCAACACCCTTTTCCTTCAGTCTGCGCATCATGGTAAAAAGCTTTTCTACTTCACGGTCATCCAGTGAAGAAGTTGGCTCATCCAGAATCAGCACTTTACAATCCATATCTACAGCACGGGCAATTGCGATCATCTGCTGCAATGCCAGTGAATATTCTTCAAGATTACGTGTTACATCTACGTCAAGCTCCAGCTGCTTCATAAGAGCTGCTGCCTGACGGTTCATAGCCTTGCGGTTGACCGTGCCAAGCTTTGTTAAAGGCTCACGGCCTATGTACAGGTTCTCTGCCACAGAAAGATTCGGACAGAGGTTTACTTCCTGATATACAGTGGAAATACCCTTTTTCTGGGCATCCATGGTATCTTTGTTTACGATGGGATGATCAAACCCTTCCAGATAGATTTCTCCAGCTTCAAATTTATTTACGCCAGTCAGGCATTTGATCAGTGTGGATTTACCCGCGCCATTTTCTCCCATCAGCGCACGGATTTCACCTTTTTTCAATGTAAGGTCCACGCCTTCCAGTGCCTTCACACCTGGGAATGTCATGCAGATTCCCTGCATTTTCAATACTACTCCTGCCTCCAACGCGATTCCTCCCTTCCCGTTACAAACATCATTTTTTCATTCTCCTCATTAGCCAACAGGTGTCTTCAATGATAAGGGGGAGGAAAAATCCGCCCTGGGACTTTCCTCCCCCTGTAAGTTCACACTTTTCTAATTAGTAAGCACGTCCGTCCAGAACTTCCTGAGTCATAGTTGTTGCATATTCACTTTCGATTCCAGGAGCAACGAATGCCTGATCCTCAACAAGTGTTGTCTTCTCATAGTCTTCGCC
Source organism: bacterium (assembly GCA_963651655.1). Lineage (GTDB taxonomy): Bacteria > Bacillota > Clostridia > Lachnospirales > Lachnospiraceae > Blautia_A. The sequence goes on from CAVJRB010000462.1 coordinate 4,663, forward strand.
AGCCTGCATTTTCTCGATAACGCCCTTAACGGTCTCAGCCTGGATTGGGTTACACTCAACGTCACAGTTGATCTTTCCGTCTAATGTGTACTGAAGTCCGTCATGTGTTGCATCGAAGGAAATAAGAGTTACATCTCCGTCTACACCATAGGTGATACCTGCTGCATCCATTGCATCCATTGCGCCGTATGCTTCGTTATCATTCTGGCAGATAACCACGTTGAACTGTCCCTCGTAAGATTTGATGAAGGACTCCATAACTTCCTGGCCGCCAGCCTGTGTGAAGTCACCGGACTGGGAATCAAGGATTGTCCAGTTGTCATGCTCGCCAGCTACCTGATTGAATCCATCTGTACGTCCAAGTGTTGCGGAAGCTCCTACGGAACCTTCGATTACAAGGATGTTAGCGTCTTCATCGCCAAGATACTCAGCCAGCCAGTTTCCAGCTGTGATACCTTCGTTTGTGGTGTTTGTTCCAACCCATGCATCATATAAGTCATCGCTAGCTTCGATTTCACGGTCTGCAATGATTACCGGGATTCCAGCATCCTGTGCTTCCTGAAGAACGGTGTCCCAGCCAGCGGACTGGATCGGAGCGATTACGATATAATCCATATCTTTACTGATGAAAGTACGAACAGCTTCAAGCTGTGCAGCATTGTCATTGTCGCAGTCTACAAGGTCAAGGCTGTATCCGGCATCCTCTGAGAAAACGTCCTGATAGTTCTGGGTGTTTGCTGTACGCCAGTCTGACTCATGTCCAACCTGTGCATATCCAACTGTTACCAGATCGTCTGCATAAACTGGCATAGCCATCATGCTGAGTGTTGCTGCTGCGAGTGCCATAACTGCTAATTTCTTTTTCATAGTATTTGTTCCTCTCTTTCTTTTTAAAGGTTTTACGTTTTTCTTGATGTCTATAATTTAGCTGAAATCAACATAAAATTCAATATTACTTTCCGCGTTTTTGGCAGTTTCGTCAGTTCATCCAATACAGATTTTGTTATTTTATTAGTGAAATAAATACAGATTTGTATTATAATGGTTCTTAACCTGCAAAAAGTGGAATTTTTTACGGATTATATAGGAAAAAAGTTTGTTTTCTTAAGATATCCCTGAAATATTCCTCTTTTTTCCTTATTTTTCGCTATGACAAACTGTCCAACAACAGATAAAAAAGTTTAACTTCCCGAAAAGAAAGTAAGATTTTCTTTGGTAAAAAACCAGGAAATTTTCTATTTGTAATTTTTTACGGTAGGAAAAATTATGAGATTTTTTTAACACAGTAAATAATTTTTTCATTTATAAGAACGCTGCCGGAAAAACGGCACATCTATTCAGGAGGAACCTATGGCAATCAAATATAAAT
>CAVJRB010000462.1:6041-8408 GCA_963651655.1 bacterium
GCTGCGGGACTTGATTCAGGAATATATTCAAAATGGAAGGAACAAGCTGCCCGCAGAACAGGAATTATGCACCCGCTATCGGGTCAGCCGCCAGACTGTACGGGCTGCACTGGCAGTCCTGGAGGAATCTCAGGAAATCCGCCGGATAAAGGGCAGCGGCTCCTACATTACCGGACTTTCCGACCAGGAATCCCGCAACGTGATCGGCGTCCTGATCCCAGATGAACAGCAGTACCAATACCCCGCTTTTGTAAATGACCTTCGCACAGCCCTGGCGGTCTACGGCTATACCTGCAAAATTTTCCCCACCTTCGGTCATCAGGATCAGGAACGGCAGATTCTCCAGTTTCTCCTGAAAAATCCTCTTCGTGCCATTCTTGCAGAACCGGTAAAAAGCGCGCTGCCCACCCTCAACACCGAGCTTTATCAGATGCTTCTTCAGAAGGGAACTGCCGTCTTTTTCCTGGGCTGTGCCTACCCTGGCCTTCCGCAGGTTCCGGTTCTTTCCGGCAATCCGGATTACGGAGCCAGCCTGCTGGTACAGGATCTGGCTGCCAAAGGCCATACCTGCATTGCAGGCATTTTCCAGATGGATGACCTGCGGGGACATCAGCACTGCCAGGGCTTTCTGAACGCCATGGAAAATCAGGGTCTCTTAGTCCCGGACCGAAACCTTGGATGGTTTACCACAGAAGATCTGGATGATTTCAGGCAGAATCGGGATATCCGTTTTCTGCAGAAATTCCTGGAAAAACTCACCGCTGACTGTACTGCAATCGTCTGTGAAGATGACTTTATTGCCTGGCTGTTGTGGGAACAAGCTTTCCCTCTCTTCCTCGGCTCCATTTATGGAAACACAGCCCTCTGGCAGCATCTCCCAAATGGCACTGTCCGCCTTTAATACCAGTTATCTCACCGCTTCCGGGCTTTTGCGCGCCACCACTTTGACCAGTCCAACCCATGAGCCCGCCCAGACGGCTGCCCGGATGATCGCAGACAAATTAAAAGGACTCCCTGTTTCTTCACAGGAAGTCCCACTGCAGCTGCTGCCGCCCAAATAATTATACGCCGCCCTTGCTTCTGTATTCCCTTGGACTGCAGCCCATATTTTTCTTAAACACGTAGCTGAAATAATGAGGATCCTTATATCCCACCTCCTGTGCGATCTCACCGGATGACTTATCTGTCTCGCGCAGGAGCTTCTTTGCCCGCTCCATTCTTTTCCCGGTCAGATACTCCACAAAGGTCTTCTGCATCTTCTGGCTGAAAATAGTGCTGAAATAATTGGCACTCATATTTACAGCTGACGCAACCTCATTCAGGGAAATGCTCTCCCGGCAGCAATTCTCATCAATATAATCCAGAACCTTTCTCATGGCACTGGTACCCTGAGACTCACTTCTCTCATCTCGAATGTCCACCGCTGCCTGGAGAATACCCGTACAATACTCTGCCACCTGGGAAGCTTTCAGGCTTGTTTCCTGATATTTCCCATCGATCCTGCCCACATATTCCTCCTTGGCAACACCAAGAGATTCCAGATACATGATAGTCGTAAAACGAATGTGAAGCACCACATAATCCCGGAACATTCTGGATTCCAGGGCTTTGCTCATGCCGCCCAGATATCCCTGGACAAATTCCTGGATCTCACAGCTGGTTCCCTTTGTAAGAAAATCCTTTATAACCTCCGGATTCAGCTGAGCAGAATCCACTCCGTCCAGCCGGTTCTCTCCCTGTGAGTTTACATAATTCTCCAAAGTCTTTTCCGTAAGGATATGCAGCCCTGGCACCATAAAGCGGTATGCAAAATAGTGGTTCACACTCTGATAGCACTGGGAAAGCAGACTCAGCCTTTCGACTGGTTTTCCCACAGCCACATACCACTCCAGCTGATCCTGGCCTCCGCAGGTTCTTTCCATATATTCCACACAGTTCCCGGTCAGTTCTTCCAGCTGGGACATTTCCCCTTTCACCAGAACGCCATAGCTGTTTACATTCCAGCGGAAAAGCAGATACTGCGGATAACGCAGAAAATAGTGAAGCACCTCATCCTGTTTTTTCAGGAAGCCTTCCATCTTATCCTTGTTTTTCTCCTGAAGATATAAGAATAGGAGATTGTACCCTGCTGCGGTAATCTCAATGGACTGGCGGTCTGCCTCGTCGTAAATCTCCTTAACCGAAAGCTCCCCTTCCAAAATTTTCTCCATGAAACGGCGTCTGGAAAACTGCTCGTACTCCTGGATTTCATTCTGAAACTGGGTGCGGTAATCCTCCTGTTCCTGGTCCTGTTCGATCTTATCCTTCAATTCAAGAAGAACAGTTTTCAGCTTCATCCTGGTTACCGGCTTCAGCAGATACTGATCC
>CAVJRB010000462.1:8418-33298 GCA_963651655.1 bacterium
GATCCACTCCCACCTCTATCGCCTGTCTTGCGTACTCGAAATCATCGTATCCGCTGACAATGATGATCTTCATCCGCGGAAATTCCTTGCTTACAATTTTGCTTAAAGAAAGCCCATCCATAAAAGGCATCTTAATGTCTGTAATCAGCACATCCGGCCTTGTTTTTCGGATTAGAGGCAGCGCCATCTCTCCGTCAGCCGCTTCTCCCACAAAGCGATATCCAAACTGATCCCAGGGAATCCTGTCACGCAGACCTTCCCGGATCACTGTTTCATCTTCAACCAGAAATACCTTCAGCAGCATCTTCATCCTCCCCTGCATTCTCCTGCGTATATACCCGTTCCGGAACATAATACGCTTTTTCTACTTCTTTACCTGCTTCCATATCCTTTATAACCTGTTCCACATATTTTCCCTGGTCCGGATTACACTGGACGTCAATGTTGATTTCACCGTTTCTTACCAGTTCCACTCCAGCATCTACCGCGTCAAAGGAAATCACAATGATATCGCCGTTTATGCCAGTTGTTTTGCCAGCAGCATGAATGGCCTCCAGGGCTCCGAACGTCATGTCATCATTTTGGGACACTACCACATCAATATCCTCATATTTGTCCAGCAGACGCGCCATCTCTTCCTTACCCTTAGCTGTGGTAAATTCTCCGTCCACCTGCTCAAGAATGTTCCAGTTATGCTGGATCTTCGCCGTCTCATTGAATCCTCTGGTTCTTCCAATTGTGGCAGTAGCTCCTTTGGTTCCCTGCAGTACCACAATGTTAATTTCATCCTCATCTCTACCCTGTTCTTTCAGGTAATCTTCCAGCCAGTATCCTGCGTCCTGGCCTTCCCGGGCAAAATCAGAGCCCACCCATGTAGTGTAAAGAGAATCATCCTCCACATTCACAGTACGGTCCATAAGGATCACCGGAATCCCTGCATCCTTGGCCTCCTGAAGCACGGTGTCCCACCCGGTTTCCTCAATAGGAGAAAGCACAATGTAATCCACCTGCTGAGAAATAAAGCTTCGGATTGCCTTGATCTGATTGGCCTGCTGCTGCCTGGCATTGTCGAAAATCAGCAGATAACCGTTGGCTCTGGTAAAAGCATCCTGTACAGACTGAGTATGGGCCGTCCTCCACACAGACTCGCTTCCCACCTGGGAAACGCCCACTACGATCAGATTGTCATCCTCCACAGAGGGATTTTCCTGAATATCTCCTGTCCCAAAAGGACTTCCCAGAAGAACCACAGCTGCCAGAACAAACAGGATGGGGGCCACGGCCCAGATATTCTTTTTTATAAACTGTTTCATAATGCCGCATCCTCCTGCTGTCCCTGCTGATTTCCGGTTACGGTATTCTCTGCCGGGGCTTCCAGAATGGCAGGAATCACAATCTCCACGGTAGTTCCTTTGCCCTTTTCAGACTGGATTTTCATACCGTACTCATAACCAAAATACATATGGATACGTTCGTTTACATTTGCCAGCCCAAAGCCCTTCTCCGTCTCCTGGCAAGGCTTCTCGATCTGCTGGCGAAGCTGTGCAAGCTCTTCCTCATCCATACCCACGCCGTCATCCCGGACAGTCAGGCGGATAATATCCCCCTCTTTTTCCCCGTGAATGTGAATGCAGCCCTTTGCACGCTTATATTTGATTCCATGGTAAAGCGCATTCTCCACAACCGGCTGAAGTGTCAGCTTCAGGATCTGATATTTATAAATTACCTGATCCAGCTGAATGTCATATTCCAGAATATCCCGGTAGCGCATTTCCTGGATCTGCAGATAGCTGCTGATGTGCTTCTCTTCTTCCTTAATGGAAATAAACTCCTTGCCCTTGCTGAGAATCTCCCGGAAAAAATCGGACAGGGTAACAACCATTGTCACTGCTTCGTCTGGCTCATTGGATTCGATCAGCCACACAATGGTGTCAAGTGTGTTGTAAAGGAAATGGGGTTGGATCTGCTCCTGGAGAAGACGCAGGTCTGCCTTTCGCATTTTGCGCTCATCTTCCTTCACCTTGTCGATCAGGGACTGCATGTTTCCCGCCATCTTATTAAAGCTTACCGCAAGTTCTGCAACCTCATCGTCAGAATTCACCTGTGCCCTAGCATTGAAATCTCCCTGGGCAATTTTCTCTGTTGCCTGATTCAGCTGCCGGATTGGCTGAAGAATGCTGGAAACGATCATAACCGCACTGACCGCCACCACAAGGATCAGTACGCCGATCAGAATGCTGCACACCACCATAAAGCGTCCAATCTGTTTTTGCAGCGTATCTGTAACCTTCTCCATGTAACGGGTCTGGTAATAAATGTAATACTGGATATCATCCTGGATCAGCTCTGTAAGAATATAGATATTATTGTCCAGCATCTCGATATTTTCACTGTACCGGCCTCCGGCATCGATGCTGTCCACAATATCATCCACTCTTTTTTCCAGAGCATTGATGTTTCGCAAAAGACTCTCCAGCCACAGCTTACTTTCTGATTCTGTAGTGATTGCCGTAAGCCTGGTAAATTCGCTGCGCAGTTCCTCGATCAGGACATATGGATTCTTAAGGCTTTTATCCGACTCAATGTTGTCCAGCGTCACATAGCCAACTACCAGTTTATAAAGGCTTTCATCCATTTCCTCTTTGAAATTCAGGTTATAATTGTTGGCAACTGTCATGTTGCTTACAATCTCCGAATATGTGTTGCTATAGCTTGCCATGGAAGCAAGCAGATACATTACCAGAAGAATAAACGGCAGTGTTACCACTGCCGCTAATGTAAGAATTTTCTTTTTCATAAAGCAGAGCGTACCTCCGTTTATTCAAAATCCCTTATTCATTTTTAGATACTCTCAAGCAGCTTCCCAGCATGAATTCCCTGGGAATAAGTGGGCTGCTCGGCGGCTTTCGCCATTTCTACCGGAATATTTCCAGCAATATCCTTCAGGCACTCCAGAAGAAGCGGGTTAAAGGTTCCGCATTCTCCGGCAAGGATCATTTCCATCGCTTTCTCATGGGTAAAGGCTTTCTTGTATACACGCTCGCTTGTCAGTGCGTCATATACGTCCGCTACAGAAACTACCTGCGCAGAAATTGGAATCTCTTCGCCCTTCAGACCGTCCGGATAACCTTTTCCATCGTAGCGCTCATGATGCCATCTGCAGATCTGATAAGCCACCTTCACAAGCTCCTCGTCCTGGTATACGCCAAGACTCTTCAGCATGGAAGCTCCGATCAGAGTGTGCTTCTTCATCTCATCGAATTCTTCCTTGGTCAGTCTGCCCGGTTTGTTCAGGATCTTCTCGTCAATTCCCACCTTACCGATATCATGAAGGGCAGACGCCACTGTGATCATGTACTGATCCGACCACTGAAGGTGATATTTGTCCGTCTTCTGCACAAGTCTCTCCAGTAAAAGTCCGGTGAGCGTCTTGATATGCTGAACGTGAAGTCCGCTCTCTCCATTACGGAATTCTACAATATGGCTGAGAATATCCACCAGAATCTGACTATTTTTTTCTTTTTCCCGAATTTGATCCGTTACAAGTGTGATTAGACGCCTCTGTTTTACGTATAATTTAATGGTATTATATACACGCCGATAAACAACCTTGGAATCAAATGGACGGCTGATATAGTCAGAGACTCCCATTTCGTAAGCACGGCGTATATATGATTCTGTCTCTTCACTGGAGATCATAATGACCGGAATATCTTCCAGCCAGTGATTTCGGTTCATTTCATCCAGAACTGCGAAACCGTCCATGCCAGGCATAACAATGTCCAGCAATACCAGCGAGATCCCTGCGCCATACTGCCGCAGCATTGAAAGACACTCCTCCCCGCTGCAGGCCTCCATAGTCTTAAAATCAGGGTGCAGGATCTCCGCTAGTATTTCACGGTTCAATTCAGAATCATCTACGATCAGAATCTGCTGCTTCAGCTCATCACGGTCAACCTCTGTACCGTCCTCATCCTGATTTCTTATTTCATTCGTCTCTGTCACTACCAGGTTCTTATGGGTCTTCGCCTGATACATAAAACGGTCTGCTCTTCCCACAACACTTTCAATGGTCTCATCCGCACTGGCAATGGTACCTCCAATGCTTACGGAAAGCTGGATTCTGGCATATCCTGGTATGGTAGCTACATGAATCCTGTCAAGAATCTCCTGCAGTCTGTGGGTAAACTCTGCCTCTTTCACATTGGGAATGATCAGAAGAAATTCGTCCCCGCCGTAACGAACCAGAATATCGGTCTTACGAATGTATCTGGAGATCACCTGAGTTACTGTGGCAAGGGCCATATCGCCAGCCTTGTGCCCATATGTATCATTATACAGCTTGAAATCATCCAGATCGATCATTGCAATTCCGGCAGGACCCTTCTGGTTCTTCAGCTCTTCTTCGAAATAACGTCTGTTATAAACCTTGGTCAGCACATCACTGTACAGCCGTTCATTGTATCCGGAAAGGCTGCGGATCAGACGGTCACGGTCACCCTGTGCAACCAGGAAATTCTTATCCATGGATTTGAGCAGTTCCATCACATATGGCTTGCCATCGATTTCCAGATATTTCGCCATGATCTGGTAAATATCATCACCGATAAACTCCAGCTTGGATAACTCTTCTTTTTCATAAAAAGCGTCCACTGCCACATGTCTCATACACTGGTGCGTAGGATGCTGTTCCTCTCCACAATCTTCCTCTTTTTTCAATGCGTCTACGGCCGCTTCGTCGTAAAGCCGCACATCATCGAAAACCTTGCGGTAACAGGCCATTTCTGTTTCGGCCTGCTCCATTGTAATTTTATAATCTGAAACCATACTTTATCTTCCTCTTCATGGTGAAGCCTGTTGTATAAAAAAATGACCGTACAGCCACAGTCACTACCGGGCTATACGGTCAGCGCCAGCTGCAAATCAGATGGCATGATCTGGTTTGCTAATATGTTTATTATAATCAAACCAACGCTATTTGTCTATCTTAAGTTCGCCTAACATACGTACAAAATATGCCTCTGCCTCATCCACATCTGTGATCTCCCTGCAGGTGATTTTCCACAGAGTGTCACTAAAGCTGGCTTCCACCACATTGATTGTCGGATAAGAAGCAGCCACGATTTTTTTATCGGCAGGAATAGCATCGATTCCTGCGAAACGCTCATCATCGCTTCCATCCTTCGTTACGGCTGGAACACCTTTCATATAGGCCATTTTGTCCAGTTCCTCATCACTGCACAGAAAACGCAGAAACTCTTCTGCCCATTTCTCATTCTCACTGTCCTTCACAATTGCAAGACCGCCGAATGCCGCGATACTCAGCACCGGATCCTCCCGGCTTACCGGAAGAGAAACAAACTCATATTCAAATGGATTTTCTGTAAAGGCTTCGGATTTCGTCTCTCTTTTCTTCATGCCGCTGAAGCCCTCTGTAGTAAATACAAGGAACGGGGTTTTGCCTTCAAAGAACTTAAGAATACTCATCTCATAAATATCTTCAAAGGAATCATTCACATCTCCGCTTATGTATCCCTTTTCTACCATATCCAGCATTGTAGAAAATTCATCCTCGAAATACGCGCCGCAGTCCGGGTCTTCATTGTCGAAACTTTCATACAGTGTCTCCTGGTCTTCCGCCTGTGCAATATGGTAGTCCCTGTCATTCTGCATCACAAGATAATAGACATTCTGAGTGCATCCCTGAAGCGGAGTATATCCTTTCTCCACCAGAGTATCGCAAACCTGCTGGAAGTCCTCCTGGGTCTTTGGAATTTCCAGATCCATATCTGTAAGCAGCGTCTTATTTACTACAAATCCCGGAACGCGCATTCCCCAGTTCAGACTGGTCATTTTGCCATCGTAATAGAAGGTGTCCAGGATGCCGCTGTCAAAAATATCTGTGTTAAGCCCAATCTCAGACAGATCCGCCAGATAGTCCGCAACTGTATCTTTGTTCACGTAATCGGCGTCTGTATCAAACATTACGATCTCCGGTACATTCTCGCCGCTGACAATTCTGTCCAGCTGCTCATAATAGGCATCCGCCTTATTGTAGCTTACGGTTACATTGGGATAAACCTCATTCCAGTCTGCTGCCGCTGCTTCCAGCGCCTCGAAATTGGACCAGCTTCCCTGCACCCGAATTTCCGCAGCAGCATCGGTATCCATGGCAGGGGAAAAATTCGTATTCTCTGTCTTTTCCTCTGTTTTCTTCTCTTCCCCACAGCCGGACAGGACAACCATGCAGGATGCCGCAAGAATTCCAGCTGACAGAAGCGCTTTCCTTACAGAGTGATTTTCGGGGGATACAAACTTTTTCATTTTATTATTCTCCTTCACTAAAAACAGTATTTCTGTACTTCCTTCAGTACCAGATTCATATCAACAGGCTTCGCAATATGACCGTTCATACCGCATTCCATGCACGCTGCCACATCTCCTGCAAAAGCGTCTGCAGTCATGGCAATAATCGGAATCTCTGCCTTATTCTTATCTCTAAGCAGACGGATGGCTTTCGCAGCTTCATAGCCATTCATAATGGGCATCTGGATATCCATAAAAATTATGCTGTAGGTATCTGGTGCCGCATTTTCCAGCATTTCCACACAGTTTTGTCCGTTTACTGCGCGGTCTGCCGTAATTCCATAGAAGCCAAGCAGCTCCTGGATGATTTCCCAGTTCATATCATTATCTTCAGCTACCAGAATGTGAACACCGCCAAAAGAAATCTCCTGGTTCTGTCCTGCCTGGTTTTCTGCAGAATTCTTTGGATTCTTCTCCTCAAAAACCTTCTGCAGCGTCTGATACAGCACAGACCGGAAAACAGGCCGTTTTATAAATCCGGTAATTCCCGCATCTGCTGCCACACTGCTTGAAATATCCGTTCCATCGTAAGCGGAAACCAGAATGACAGGACAGTTTTCCCGGAACTCTCTTCGGATCGCACTGGCAATTTCCACACATTTGTTTTCCTTCATCTTCCGGTCAATAATTACCAGCTGATAATCTTCCCCTGTATTTCTCAGTGCCTGGATCAGGTTCACTGCATCCACTGCATCTTCTGCGTAAGCACACTTCATTTCACATTCCCGCAAGCTGGAAGCGATTCCTCTGGTAATTTTCATATCACCAACCAGAAGAACATTTTTTCCGCTCCATTGCGGTGTCTCGAACTTATCTTCTCCGCACTGCAGAATCAGCTTCACAACAAATGTGGAGCCTTTTCCCTTCTGGCTTTCTGCCTCAATGGAACCACCCATAAGGTCTACCATCTGTTTGGTGATCGCCATTCCAAGTCCGGAACCGGAGATGGTGTCCGTGCGGCTGTCATTCTCTCTGGTAAAAGGCTGGAACAGCTGCTTCATGTATTCTTCAGACATTCCCACACCGGTATCCTGCACGGAAAAAATCAGGCGGATCTTATCTGATTCACCGGAAATTTCTTCCTCTGTAAGGCGAACGTAAATGCTTCCTCCCGCCGGAGTATATTTCACTGCATTGCTCAGAAGGTTCAGCCAGATCTGGTTCAGACGCAGCTTGTCTGCGTACAGAGTTTCCCTCTTTATGTCCGTAAGATGAACCTCACATTTCAGATCCTTATCTATGGCCAGCGGATAAACAATATTGACCAGCTCCTCCGCAGATTCTGCTACGGAGAAATTTCTGGGATTAATGGAAAATTTCCCGCTCTCAATCTGGGAAATATCCAGCACATCATTGATCAGCGTCAGCAGATGATTGCCGGCAAGGGAAATTTTCTGAAGACATTCTTCCACATGCTCTTTGTCTTCTATGTTCTGTCTTGCCACCGCAGTCATTCCCAGAATCGCGTTCATAGGTGTTCGGATGTCATGGCTCATAGATGACAGGAAACGTGTCTTGGCAGAGTTGGCAACCTCCACCTCCTGCAGGCTTTTCTTAATAGTTCTGCTTACTCTTCTCTGATAAATTACATTGATAGTCAGAAGCAGGAAAAAGGCCGCCGCGCAGAAGATTAATAATGACCAGTGGATATCCGGACTGTCCAGATTTTCTTTCTCCAGTGCTGCTATAATGATCCAGTCGTTATAACCTTTGGTAGAGTACGCGTACAACGTATCTTTTCCGTAAGAATTCAGATATTCCAGAATTCCCGCCCTTTTCGCAGAATTAATCTGTTCCTTCAGTTCATCAAGCTCCGGATAGGTAATCTCATTATAAGAATGGAGAAACTCATAGAAGTTCTCATTCTTCAGCATGCTTCCCCGGAAAATATAATCACCGTCCCGGGTGATCATGCTCAGCGTGGCATCCCCGTATACCCCGCCGAAGGACCAGTTCTGGCTTAAGATTTCAAGAGGCTCCACTCGAAGAAGGATTCCCTCTTTCTGACTGCCATTCTCCCCGGTGATTTTTATTTTCGCGGCAAATGCAATGCTCTGAACAGCGTTGATATAATTTGTAAAGGAACTGGTAATACATACGTCTTCTGCATCCTCCGTGTTCAGGAATGCAGTCAGTTCTTTATTGATGGCGTAGTATTGATCATATTTCACAACATAATCGTCCGGCCGTTTCTCTGATGCAACCGTGGAAACGCCCTGCATGGTATCCGCCATCAGAACCTGCGCCATTACATTGTCATCTGCATTCATCTCACGAAGATTCTCAATGATTTCCTCCATGGTCCAGTCATGCTGGTTGATGTAATTGGCCCAGTCTTCTGCAATTCTGCTGGAATTGCGCATGTATGCCATTACTTCATTTTTTACAATGTCCATGGAACTTATCATCTGATTTTTTTCATCAGTTTCTGAGGTCTGCCGCAGATTCACTGTAAAAAGAGCAATATATACGATCAGCACTGCCAGTATGCAGATATTCGCTGCAACCACCAGATGCTGCATTGTTTTCTTTTTGATTTTCACTTTGCTTTCCCCACTTGAGTTTTCATTTATTTGTTTTTTCCCCATATACATTTGCAATGAAAACTCACTACTCTTTGGTTGCTTCTCTATAATTCGCTGGTGCCTTCACACCTGCAATTTCTTCCACAAATGCCCTTAGCTCATTCTCCGTGTATGCTGTATAATCCGGCTGTACCATTCCTTCCGGTACTGTGTATCTGTGATGATTCATCCAGATAGTTTTCCAGCCTGCGTTTCTGGCTCCTGCAATGTCATTCTCCAGGGAATCCCCGATCATATAGATATGTTCCGGATCCATCCCCCACTTTTCTTCTGCCATGCGGAAAATCTGCACATCCGGCTTGGCAACCCCTACGCCAGCCGATACGATCAGCTGTTCTTCTGTAAACCATTTGTCCAGTCCTAATGTATGGAACTTCTGTACCTGATGGGCAAAAGGACCGTTGGTGATCACACCCAGCTTCACACCTGCAGCAGCGCATTCATCCAGCATCCCGGCAAGGGTCTCAGAAATATGAAGGTGAGACTGATTTTCTTTGTATCTGGCCTGGAAAATCTCAGCCTGTTCCCGGGTAAAGGGAATGCCCATATCCTTCATGGTATTCTCAATTCTGTACAGCCTGGACTCGTGGATGGAAACCTGTCCGCTCTCGCTGAACAGGAACATTTCCGCGCTTCTTTTCCCAAAGATCCGGTAAAACAGCTCCGGATCCGGCAGCGCTCTTCCAAGACTAAATTCACACGCCGTAAGCAGCGGTTCCATCTGGCTGTACAGAGTGTCATCTATATCAAAAACCAGAGAAATTTCTTTGTTCATCAAATCGACTCTTTTCTACACTTTTCTACATTACGTGATTCAATAATTATACCGTTTTACGTCAGGATATGCAATGGATTCTTTGAGCGCAAAAGCCGCAAAAAAAGAGACCCACCTGTTATAGATGAGTCTCTGCAGTTTCAAATTCAAACCCGGAATCAGTCTCGAATTCCAAATTCAAACTGTATTTTATTTTTGTTCTTTAGTTCCAGCCTTCGCCGTACTGAAGTCCGGCACCGCCTTCATTGTTCTGCCAGTCTTCTAAGAGATTTCCATCCTCATCGGTTGCACCATCCTGATTCTGGGAATCCTTGGAGTCTGCATTCTGTGTATCCTCGCTCTTGCCAAGGGTTACGGTAACAGTCTCTTCTTTGTATTCTTTTCCGTCCGGAACTTCGATGGTAAGCTCAACATCCTCACCTGGCTCGTAGTAGGAAAGGAACTCAACCAGCTGCTCTTTGGTAGTTACGGTCTTGCCTGCGAATTTGGTAATGATGGATCTTGCTTCGATACCAGCATCATCTGCTGCACCGCCCTCAGTAACATCTCTTACCAGAACACCTTCCGGAACTCCATAAGCTTCACTTACATCACTGTCAACAGTCTGAACTGTGATTCCAAGAACACCGTGATCCTCAACCTTATCTCTGGTCTCCTCATTCATCAGACTCTCAATAGTATCTGTTACATCAGAAATTGCGATCGCATAACCAATACCCTCAACCTCTGTGGAAGCAAGCTTTGCGGAGTTGATACCAACAACCTCACCGTTCATGTTCAGAAGAGCACCGCCGCTGTTGCCAGGGTTGATTGCTGCATCTGTCTGGATCAGATTGGTAGCGGAATTGCTGTCGCTGTCATAATCACCAACCGTATCATCAGAATTCAGCTGACGGTTCTTAGCACTTACAATACCGGTTGTTACGGACTGGCCATAACCAAGGGCATTACCGATTGCAACAACCTGCTCACCAACCTTCAGGTTGTCTGAATTACCAATTGTTGCGATGGAAATTGCATCCATTGTGTCGCTGTCAATATCATCCAGGGAAACTGCAACGACTGCAAGGTCTTTCTCACTGTCGTAGCCCTTTACCTTAGCGGAGCATGCTGTGCTGTCGCAGAAGCCAACGGATAATGTCTCTGCGCCATCTACTACATGATAGTTGGTTGCAACCAGAAGTTCTGTGTCATTCTTGCCGATGATAATACCGGAACCGCTTCCCTGAACTTCTCTCTGCTCAGGAGAATAAGCACCGTACTGGCCGAACATTCCATAGTAGCTCTGAACCTCTTCTACAGATTTGGTTGTGATGGAAACAATGCTTGGCATTGCCTCTTCTACAATATCAGATACATCCAGGCTTCCCTTTGCTGTGCTGGAATCACTGCTGCTGTCCTCGGAATCGGAATCATCTGACTCCTTATCGGATTTCAGTAAGGTTACCTGCTCCTTGCTTGCTGCCTGTACGCTCTGCTCATAACCTGTCAGATAATTCACTCCTGTATATGTTCCTGCTGCAAGACCACCTGCCAGTACTGCGCAAAGACTAATGCTTGCTGCCTTTTTCAGTTTTCTCTTTAATTCTTCATTTCTATTCTTCATGATAAAAGCCTCCTTTAGAAACTCCTTTATTCTCTTTCATTTGATAGTTCACAGTATAGAGACAATTTGTGTTCTCTTTGTGGGAAAAATGTGTTTAATTTGTTAAATCCTGTTTTATCTTACCATTAAAAAACCCGGACTGCAAGGCAATCCGGGGTTTTTGGCCTGTCACTATATCG
Organism: bacterium; assembly: GCA_963651655.1. Classification (GTDB taxonomy): domain Bacteria; phylum Bacillota; class Clostridia; order Lachnospirales; family Lachnospiraceae; genus Blautia_A. The sequence continues at coordinate 19,930 of CAVJRB010000462.1, forward strand.
GGCAAGAATAGCAACCAATTTTTATTTGTTTGGCATGATCCAGAATTTCATGGTTGGGTAGCTGAGAACTACCTGAACCAGAATGTTCAGCACGTTTGCAAGAGTTGGTGCAAGTGCTTCGGAAATTCCGATGTTGATGAAAAAGCTCTGGCTGTAAGCCGGAAGTGCTGCGGAAACAAGTACCAGCACAACAGCAAGTACAATGTATTTTGGAACTGCTTTTTCAAAAGCTGCATTGGATTTGAAAACCAGGTTCTTCTGTACGAAGAAGTTTACGGTCTGCGCTGCTGCAGTCGCAACCAGGAAGCTTAAGAATCCGCATAATCCAAGGTTGGACTCAATGTTGTCTGCGTAGTTGAACACCAGGAATTTAAATGGTGTGTTTGCAAAGCTTTTGAAGATAAAGCCAGTGCACAGCCACATGATAATGAAGTTTGTGATAGTTGCGCAGTTTGATAATACGTTGAATTTAATGAACTCCCAGATATTCGGATGATCTGCAATTAACTGTTTGATTTTTCCCATGGTAATACTCCTTATTCTTTATTTTTCTATTTGTACGATTTCTTATTTCTGCTCTTCCAGGTCTTTCTCATACTGCTTGTTCAGCTTCTGGTTTCTGAAAAATCCGCTGATCACTTTTCCAAGTCCGCTGAAGTGGCCGTTTACTACTCTTACAAGACCTTCCACCATTTCCATGGAAACCATGCCGCCTGTCATCTTCGCAATGGCACGGAAAGGCATGTTGTACTGGAACAGGGTATTCAGATCCGGAACTCCGGCAGCTTCACTCTTTTTCAGTTTTTCACCCAGCTTCTTGCAGATGAAACGGGCAATTCCGCTCTTTGCATAATACATCTGGCAAAGGGCATCGTTCATGCCAAGCTCTCCGCTCCAGCTTCCGTCCGGAATGGAATGTCCCAGAATGGTCTCGAATTCTTCGTTTCCAACCTTCTGGATCTTTCCGTCCACATAAGAAGCAACGCGATTTGTGTAGTATGGCATTACCTCAGTGGTTCCGATAATAGCAAGTGTGTCCTGAAGACGGATATCTGCGCAGCTTGCGCCGATCATAATGCTGTAAACGCCGCCTTCTACTTCCCATTTGTTTGTTTTCATATTCCAGTAGCGGAATGTTTTGTCATCGAATTTAATGGTAACAGTCTTCTCTTCGCCAGCCTTTAAGAACACTTTTGTGAAGCCCTTCAGCTCTTTTACCGGGCGGAAAACCTTTGCTCCCGGAAGTCCTACATAAAGCTGTGCAATCTCTGCACCGTCGTATTTTCCAGTGTTGCGGATGGTAAAGGTAACGCCATCCGGTTTTACCTGCAGATTCTCATACTCGAAGGTGGTATAGGAAAGTCCATATCCAAATGGATAATTTACCGGAACCCCTGCAGTGTCAAAATAGCGGTATCCTACATAAATTCCTTCTCTGTACTCAGAATTGCGCTCCTGAGACGGATAATAATTGTAGGAAGGAGTATCCTCATATTTCTTGATATAGGTTTCTGCCAGCTTTCCGGATGGATTGATCTTACCGGAAAGAATGTCCAGAACCGCGCCTGCACCAGCCTGTCCCATCAGTGCTGTGTGAAGCAGCGCCTTGAAATGGTGATGCCATGGCATTTCAATGACAGAACCAGCACTGATAATACCGATCATGTTGGCGTTTGCCTTTGCAAGCTCCTGGATCAGGTTGATCTGGTTCTGCGGAATGCGAAGGTGCTTACGGTCAAGTCCCTCTGTCTCGCTCTTCTCATTCAGTCCGAAGAAGAACAGAACCACATCGGAACGGCGTGCAAGATCTACTGCCTCTTTTTTCATGGCTTCATCTTCCTTGCCGTCACGCTGATATCCGTGAACGATTCCGGTTACGGAAATTCCGCTGGTCTCCAGCATGTCCTTAATGGAGTCCACTTTTGTGGAGTTTACCATGGAGGAACCGGCACCCTGGTATCTTGGCTCGAATGCGAAATCACCGATCACGGCTGCCTGAACCTTCTCCCCAACCGGAAGGATTCCGCCTTCATTTTTCAGAAGAACGGCACTTTCCTCGCATGCCCGGCGTGCCAGCTTATGGTGCTCCTCATGCAGTGCTTTTTTGTCCGCCGCTTTTTTGTAATGCTTTGCATTCTCTGTTGTAGTAAGTACCAGATCAAGAAGCTCATCTACACGCTCGTCAATATCCTTCTCGCTGATTTTTCCGCTCTCTACGCTTGCAATGAGCTCTCTTGCTGCGTCAAGACCTGGTGTAGGCATTTCCAGAGTGGAACCGTTTTTTACGCCAAGGGAATGATCGTTGGATGCGCCCCAGTCTGTGATAACAGAGCCGTCAAATCCCCACTCGTCACGGAGAATATCCTTCAGAAGATGCTCATTCTCATTGGCATAAACGCCGTTTACCTCGTTGTAGCTGCTCATTACGGTTTTGGCATTGCCCTCTTTGATGGCAATTTCAAAGCCTGTAAGGTAAATCTCACGAAGTGTTCTCTCATCTACAACCGCGTTCATAGCCATACGGCGAAGCTCCTGGCTGTTTACTGCGAAATGCTTTGCACACGCTGCTGCACCAGTGCTCTGTACGCCGCGGATAAAAGCTGCTGCCATTTTTCCGGAAAGATAGGGATCCTCGGAAAAATACTCGAAGTTACGTCCGCAAAGAGGATTTCTCTTAATGTTCAGTCCCGGTCCGAGAAGAACGTTTACTCCCTCTTCCATGGACTCTTCTCCAAGTGCAACTCCTACCTTCTGCTCCAGCTCTTCATCCCAGCTGTTTGCCATGGTTGCTGCTGTTGGAAAACAGGTAGCTGGAACGGACGGGTTGATTCCCAGATGGTCTCCTGCGCCTGCCTGCTTACGCACACCGTTTGGTCCGTCTGAGCAAAAGATTGCCGGAATGTCCAGTCTTGGAAATTCCCTTGTCTGCCACTCACTTTTTCCGCTGAGGAATGCGGCTTTTTCTTTCAGGGTCATGTTCTCTATAATATTCTGATACTTCATTTCCTGTAAAATCTCCCTTTCTGTTGTTTCTGTTTCACTCCATTTTTCTGAGTTTACTATAGCACAACCCCGCCTGAAAAAGACGGGGTTATCATAAACTGTCATTTTATTGCGCAAGATGCACATTTTTCACTTCTCACTGCCCGAAATCTGCTCTCACGCCGCCTCATAAAGTCCTTGCCCCCTTCACAAATTCACGTTATACTAGCCTTATAAAAGTGTTACATTTTGTAACGCACAAAATTCTTTTCTCTTAAGCACTACATAACCGATTTTTAACAGGAGCTTCACTATGGAAAAACAGAAACCAGCAAAGAACACACCCAACCAACAGACCCGTGAGAAAATCGTAAATGCCCTTCTCACCCTGATCAAGGAAAAACCGCTGTCCACCATTACCATAACCGAGCTTACCCAGCTGGCAGGCGTTTCCCGAATGGCTTTTTACCGGAATTTCTCCACCAAGGAGGAAGTGTTTTCTTCTCATCTGAAAGACATTCTGCAGAAGTATCAGGAAGAGGACCGCAAGCAGAATCTGCAGGGGATTTACTATGACCGGGCACACATGATCCACTGCTTTGAATACTGGTATCAGTACCGGGACTTTTTTGACGGTCTTATCCACTGCGGCTTTGGCAATATTTTTCTGGAATACCTTACCAGATACATCGTCTGGAAATGGAAAAGCACCTGCCAGGATGCCAGCCAGTATTACCGTCTGTCTGCCTTTGCAGGTGCTCTGTATAATGTTTATTTTTCCTGGGCCTATAATGGATATCAGGAAACGCCGGAACAGCTGGCCCAGGTTCTGGACGGGATCTTTAACAAATGATCCCGTCCCTTTTTATAGCTTTCAGAAACTACCCAAGAACTTCTTTCAAGGTCTTCTCCAGTACCTGAATGTTGATAGGTTTGGACAAATGTCCGTTCATGCCGCTTGCAAGAGAACGTTTTACGTCTTCATCAAAAGCGTTGGCACTCATTGCATAGATCGGGATGGCTTTGCAGTCTTCTCTGTCCATGCTTCGAATTCTGCGAGCAGCTTCCAGACCGTCCATTTCCGGCATCATAATATCCATCAGAACCATGTCGTAATATCCGGGTTCTGAATGTTCCATACACTGAACAGCCTCCTTGCCGTTGGCTGCCTGCTCGGTGATAATCTGGTACTCTTCCAGAATGGTGCAGATAATCTCCATATTCAGATCATTGTCCTCTGCTACCAGAATCCGTTTTCCCGGGAAAAGAAGGGCCTTTTCCGGCGCAGCTTCCTTTCTCTCATCCGGGCTTACCGGGCGCAGCCTGATGCTAAAGCTGAAGCTGCTTCCTTTTCCTGGCTCACTTACCAGCTTAATGTCGGAATCCATCATACGCACGATCCTGCTGCTGATCGCAAGCCCAAGACCAGTGCCCTGCTTTCTGGCATTTTCCGAATCATCTGCCTGTTCAAACTGCCGGAAGATCAGCTGCTGCTTCTCCGGCGCAATTCCAATACCATCATCCTTAACCTGGAAATACAGGCTGGAAAATCCGTCCTCATCCCTGGTCTCGCGGACATTAAGCCATACATGGCCATTTGCTCCCGTATATTTCACTGCATTTCCAACCAGATTCACCAGAACCTGGTTCAGTCTCAGAGAGTCAGCCATAAACCAGTGATTTACCAGCTGAATGTCTGCCGAATAATAAATCTGCTTCTCTTTAAGCTTGGATTCCAGCAGCGGCTGCAGCCCCTGAACCAATTCCAGAAGGTTGCATTTCTCCTCTACCAGACGCATTTTTCCGCTTTCAATTTTGGACATGTCAAGAATGTCGTTGATCAGGCCAAGAAGATATGCAGAAGAGTGCTGGATCTTTTTCAGGCAATCCATTCTCTGTGCCTCAGTCTGCCCCTCCTTCAGGGCAATCTCCGTCATACCGATGATTCCATTCATTGGCGTTCGGATCTCATGTGACATACGCGCCAGGAAATCCGACTTCGCTTTGGCAGACAGGTCGTGACGCTCCAGATTTATGCGGTTCTGGATAATAGCACTGATCTCTTCCAGACACTTGCGTTCCTCTTTTTTCTCAAGGACAGCTGTGTCGATCTGGCGAAATACAATACTTCCGGAGTACTGTCCATTATCTGCCATGTGGAATACAAGATCCTGTTTTCCCCGGGCAAAAGGATAGATCAGCGGCTCATTTTCCATAGTTTCCCCGGACAAAAGAAGCAGCTGCAGTTCCTGGTTTTCTATGAAATGCTGGTACTGCTTCTCGGAGCAACGGACCATGCCGTCCCAGTCCGGGTTCTCTGTTTCTTCCTTCCAGCAGTATTCCAGGTCATTTACCATATATTCCCGACTGAACCGGGTGATCAGAATGTTGGTCAGATGGTAGCGCTCCTGCAGCTTCAAAGCCAGAATATCCAGAACTACAGAAGTATTTCCTTCTCTGTCAAACAGGTTCAGTGCAATGGAAGAAAGAGTCATCTCTTTCAGACGTTCCAAAGATGCTACCTCATCAAAAACAATCTCTGACGGAATCTTCTTCTCTTCTTCGCTAAGCTCCTCATAAAGAATGATTGCCTTCTTTCCATGGCGTGCGGCGTTCAGTGCGTCCTTACTCTGTTCCAGTGCCTGGCTCAGTGAATTGCGGGTACCTGTTACCGCAATTCCGCATTTCACAGAAAGGGACAGATGCTTTTCATCAGTAAGCGCGGCGAAATCTTTTTTCAGCTTCTGCACGGCTCTTACTACAGGTCCTGCCACGCAAATCGGCAGCCATACCAGCATCTGGTCTGCACCTGCTCTCATATAAATGCCGTCCTTCAGTCCGTCTGCCTGGAATCTCTCTGCCAGAAGTCCTGCGAACTGCTCCAGAATAATATCTCCGAAAATCAGTCCGTACTGCTCATTAATTTTGGAGAAGTGCTGAATTTCCAGAAGCACAAGAACCCCATTGGGATCTTCCCTGCAAAACGCTTCCACAGCTTCCAGGCCGCTGCTCAGACGATAGAAAGAAGTGATGGAATCATAAATCTCCTTTCGTTTCTGAGCCTGCTCCAGAAGCTTATGCTGGTGAACATTGTGAAGGCAGCCTACGATTATGCTGTGTTCCCCGTTCTCATCCAGGGTTATGCGCCCGGAAAGATTTACCCACTGGTATTCTCCGTTCTTCTGTCTGAGCCGGAAATCCACATTCACATCGCTGACCGCATTTTTGACTGCAGCAAAAAGTCTTGCCTTGTCAGCCGGATGAATGCCGTCATTATCCAGAAATTCAGGATGCTCCCCGCAATCCCACAGACCATCCATTCCCCTGCTGTTTACGATCTCCAGGGTTTTCTCCTTGCATCTATAGGTGAAAAACGCATCCTGAGAGCTTTCCACAGCAATACGGTACCGCTCCTTTTCCTCAAGAAGCTGCTCTTCTGTCTGCATCTGGGCATCCGTCAGATTCTCAATTACCTGATGAAGCTCATCTACCTCCTGAATTCCAGATTCCCGGAACGCATGGATTCCTTTCACACCGCTTCGCACACTTTCCATTAAGCGGTACACTGGTTCTGTTGCGTACTGCACCAGCAGGTAAACCAGAATGACTGCCATCAGCACACTTCCAAGGATCGCTCCAAGGATTTTCTGAAATACATCTGAGATCAGGCCGTATACCGATTCTTCCGTAACAAATCCGCACAGCGCCCAGTTGGTATCCTCATAAGGAACATTTCTGCTGTACAGATTAAGGCTGCTTGTAATTCCATAAATCTTTTGATTTCCAACCGTTGCGTCCCGCACCAGCTGCAGGTCTCCCTGCTCAGGATCTTCCAGGATAAAGGTACTGCCGTTTCGGGAAACCGTATCGTACAGCGCGCCTTCCCCAGCCAGCCCCTCATAGCTTCCGTCCTCATGTTCCACCACAAGGGCAAAGCCTGCATTCAGATCAGAATCCAGATCCTTTACCGGAAAATACTTCGTCAGGTCACTGACTCCGATCTCAACACCCAAAACACCATAAACCGTCTTGTCATAAACAAGCGGCACTGAGTATGAGATCATTCTGTGATTATCCAGGCGATCGTCTTCCAGAATAAATGGCTTGGACCAGTATCCCAGATTTGCCATGTTAATATTGGCATCCACATAATCCCCTGCAGTCACGTACGGCTGATAGAAAAAGTCATCTGCACTTCGGTTTCCATTTCCCTGAAAACGGAAATCTGTGCGCCATGGCGTATCCAGCGAAATAGACATACTCTGGGAAAGCTTCTTGCTTCCGCGCTCCATCTGCAGGTCTGCGTGAGAAGCTGTTTTGGTCATAGGGTCAGAATCCCGCACCCAGAAACCGTTATATTCCCCTTCTTCCTCTGTGGATGCATCATTTCCAAGCACCAGGAAAATTCCGGAAGTGGAATTGTACTGCAAAACCTCTACCATATCATAAAAAACAGCTTCCAGGTATTCCTCCTGCACATCATCAGAGCCCAGAAATCCCTGAATATCCATCTCATGTTCATCCAGGAGCTTGGCCAGGGCAGCATAAAGCCCATCACTTTCTTTATTTACACTGCTCCACTGCTCGATCATGTCATTTTCCAGGACTACCTTGCGGTTCTCTACAGTGTGGCTGTCCAGGCCAATCACCGTGTCCTCCATGCTTGTACGGATTCCGCTGAAAATCAGTGTGAGGAACGGCACTGCGCCCTGCACAAACACAATAATCAGTATTGGAATCAAAAATATATCCAGAAGGGATCTCTTCCGCTTCACAGTCCGTCTCACCGCCTTTCCTTTTTTCCCATGGTTATGAGTTTACTGCTGCGTTTAAGCCATCGCAGAATTCTTCATACCAGCTGTCAAAATTCTCGTCAGTGAGATACTGGGCCAGTGCTTCCTCCTTACTCTGACCGCCTGCAACTGCCTCGTCCAGAGCCGCTTTATCAGCTTTCGCCTTATCGGACAGGGAGTAGTCCAGAACCTTGCGGGCACTGTAGCCATTTGCAAAGTTTCCAGGCGTATAAAAACTGGTCTTGTCGAAAGATTCCATTTCAATCTTGAAGCAATCATATACTTTCTGGTTAATTTCTATGTCGTTGTCTTTAATGACTTCATCCAGTGCTTCCTGGCTGTTGGCTTCTTTGAGTACCGGCAGGTAAGAGGACTCGCATACGAAACGCAGGTTCTGTTCTTTCTGGGTAAACCATCTCAGAAATTCGCTGGCTGCATATTCGTGTGTTTCATCAGACTTGGTTACTGCCATTCCGGCCCCCTGCTGTACCTGTACCTTTTCTCCGCCTTCCATAACCGGCGCTTCGCACTCAATATACTCAATGGGATAGCTGCTGTCTTCTGTTTCCACAGAATCCGGGAAGTACACTGCTGAAGAAGTTGAACCCGTGTACGCGATCACATCTCCGGTCTTCACATCATCTGAGCGGAATTTTCCAAGGGATGTAAAGTATCCTTTCATAAATGGCACATAATAATTATCCCAGATGCGGCGGATCAGTTCCTTATCTGTGTTGAAGGTTACTTTGCCGTCTTTTACCTGGAACAGTTCCTTGCCCATCTGCTTCATGCTGATGAGGAAATAATTTGACATGGAATCCCTGCCGTAGAATGCTTTTCCATCATCCGGAACATCCGGGGTCTGCGCGTCCGTCCACTCGTAATACCGCTGCGCCACCTGGACAATTCCTTCTGTGGTGGCAAGTTCATCTACAGTAGTTCCGGTAGCCTCTGCAAAGGGCTCCCAGTCGGTCTTGTTGATCATAGTGATCTCAGTGGATTTAGCCACAGGGAAAAGATACAGGGCTCCATCCTGGTTAAAGTAGCCTTCCTGAATGTAGGAATCTACATATTTGGACAGCTCATCCTCCGTGAAATACTGGGAAAGGTCGGCAAGCTTGTCCTCCTGCTGCACTGCATAGGCGGTGTCCGCGTAGGAGGAGAAAATATCCGGCAGCTCATCGGCTCCCACTTCCCCGTTCAGGGAACTGGTGATTGCCTGTTCCAGATCCGACACGGAACCCTGGGTATAGCCTTCCACATAGATTCCCTCGTCTTTGCCCACAGTGGCATTGAATTCCTTTACCAGTGTGTCAAACATGGCCTGCTGTGCGCCGTTGTAATAGTGCCAGATTGTCAGTGATACCGGATGGTCCGGATCTAACTTGACAGATTTGCTGTCTTTTCCAGAACCTCCGCAGCCAGCCAAAGACATGGCCATCACCGCAGCTAACATCATTGCCGCATATCTTCTCTTCATCTTCTTTTTTTCCTCCCCAGCATTCGCGATTTGCATAATAAAAAAGCCCTGTAATGTGAGAAATACACCGTTGACTTCTGCGAAATGCAATGTCATTCCGGCGTGTTCACACATCACAGGGGTGAAATTCGTATCCTATGAATGTATTATAAGGAATCTGAGAAAAAGAATCAACAAAATTTCTTCAAAATTGCAATTTACTTTTTCAAAGTCTCATTCATACTTCCCATACGGTATCCCTGGAGATCCATGGTTACGTAGGTGAATCCGTATTCTTTGAAGGCTTTTACGATCTGCTCGCGGTTTTCGAGTACCTTTTGGAGCTCATCCGGGAGTACTTCGATTCGGGCCAGGGTGCCGTGGATGCGGACGCGCAGCTGGTGGAAGCCAAGGTCCAGGAGAAGCTGCTCGGCTTTGTCTACCATGCCAAGCTTTTCTTTGGTGATGGTCTCTCCGTATACAAATCTGGAGGACAGACAGGCGAAGGACTGTTTCTCCCAGGTTGGAAGGCCAAGGTCTTTGGAAAGGGCGCGGATATCTTCTTTATATAATTCACTGTGACGCAGCGGACTCTTTACCCCAAGCTCTGCTACAGCCTGAAGTCCTGGTCTGTAGTCACCGTTATCATCCATGTTGGAGCCTTCTGCTACTGCGTTTAAGCCTTCTTTTCTGGCGATCTCCCAGATTTTCTCGAAGAGTTCTTTCTTGCAGATATAGCAGCGGTTGGTTGGATTCTGGCAAAAGCCTTCGATTTCCAGCTCTTCGGACTCTACTGTAATGTGGCGGATGCCTTCTTTTTCACAGAAAGCTTTGGCTTCTTCCAGTTCTCTCTTAGGGAAAGAACAGGACATAGCAGTGATCGCCAGACATTTGTCCCCCAGTACATCATGAGCAGTTTTCAAAAGAAAGGTGGAGTCTACGCCGCTTGAAAAAGCTACGGCTACGCTTCCAAGGCTGCGTAAGTATTCTTTCAGGTTCTCGTATTTGATCTGCTGTTCTTTGGTTGCAGTTGTTTCACTCATTTGATTATCCTCCTATGGAAGTTTGATGCTGTTTATCACACTGGAAGGTCCCCTCCCTGCGCGAAATAACAATTTGGTTTATGTTACTATGAAATACCCTAGTATGTCAATGGGATTAGTTGTAGTTGGGTTTAAGTATATTGTTTCGCCGTTGACAAAAAGGACTGCCGCGGTGAAATGCTTTGTTCAAACATATCCGTTACGACAGTCCTTATGTTTATTCGCTTTTATAATGTTCCGTTAAGGTCGCTGCGCGGCAGTCCGGAATTTACTCAGTAAACAGTGGTGTAGAATAATATCTGTCACCTGTGTCTGGGAGGAGGGCTACGATTACTTTGCCCTTGTTCTCAGGTTTCTTTGCATAATTGATTGCAGCGCTTAATGCAGCACCAGAGGAGATTCCTACAAGGATTCCTTCTTTGTGAGCAAGAAGTTTCGCTGTTGCAAATGCTTCGTCAGCTTCTGCTTTATAAACTTCATCATAAATCTTGGTGTTCAGAACTTCCGGAACAAATCCGGCTCCGATTCCCTGGATCTTGTGCGGGCCAGCTTTGCCCTCGGATAATACAGGAGATGTAGCAGGCTCAAGAGCTACAACCTTCACATTCGGATTCTGCTCCTTCAGATACTCACCGGTTCCGGTAAGAGTTCCGCCTGTACCAACACCTGCGATGAAGATATCAACCTTGCCCTCAGTATCTTTCCAGATCTCTGGGCCTGTGGTAGCTTTGTGTACAGCCGGGTTCGCCGGGTTCACAAACTGTCCTGGGATAAAGCTGTTCGGAATCTCTGCTGCCAGCTCGTTTGCCTTGGCAATGGCACCCTTCATACCCTTGGTTCCATCAGTCAGAACAAGCTCTGCGCCGTATGCTTTCAGAATGTTTCTACGCTCAACACTCATGGTCTCCGGCATGGTAAGGATGATTCTGTATCCCTTAGCTGCTGCGATAGATGCAAGACCGATTCCGGTATTTCCGGAAGTAGGCTCGATGATAACGGAACCTTCCTTCAGGATTCCCTTCTGCTCTGCATCCTCGATCATAGCCTTGGCAATTCTGTCCTTAACGCTTCCTGCCGGGTTAAAGTATTCCAGCTTCACAAGAACGGTAGCTTCCAGTCCAAGTTCCTTTTCAATATTTGTTACCTCAACAAGCGGAGTATTTCCAATTAATCCAAGTGTTCCCTTATAGTATGCCATATCCATTCCTTTCCCGGCTGCCCTGCCGTATCTGCCAAAACTGCAGTTCTTATACTGGCGAAATATTATTTTCAACTGTGGTACATATTGCTTTTCATCTGTTGAATGGATATTACCACTATTAACCCACTATGTCAATAGGTTTTTAGGATTTTCTTATAAAACCTCATTTACCATATCGTAAGCATCCTCCAGTGCATCCAGCGCCTCCGTAAGAGTATCCAGCTTTCTCTGGTCTGCGCCGTCCTCGTCAAACTCCTGGATCAGCTCTGCAAACTCATCCTTCAGTTCTCCCATATAATCCGCAATCTGCTCCAGCTTCTCCTCTTTTTCCATAACTGCTGAAAGATCAATAATTTTGCTCATTCTGTCATTTTCTCCTTTTAGTCAAAATCATAACGCACAACTGCACAGTTCTTTACTCCAAATGCTGCATATTCCTCATTTGTCATATCGTGGAAATAGGACTGCACCATTCTGGCAATTCCATTATGTGCCACCAGAATATACGTCTTTTCCCCGGACTCTGCCTTAATCTCATCCAGCAGATTGTAAATTCTCTGTGCCAGATGAAGCATGGATTCCCCGCCTTCATAATTGCAGGCGAAAATTTCCTTCGCCTTTTTAAAATCCGCACCGTTTCTTGGCGTACCTTCCCATTTTCCAAAGTTCTGCTCAATCAGTCTTGGCTCCACTCTTCCTGGAATTCCGGTAATTTCTGAAATATGTCTTGCGGTTTCCGCCGCACGGATCAAAGGTGAGTACAGAATCTCATCTGCCTTAATTCCCTCTTCCACAATCTTCCTCCCGGTCTCCACAGCCTGCTCATGGCCAAATTCTGTCAGCGCAATGTCTGTGGCACCGCAAATCTTATTTTCTACATTCCAGATGGTCTGCCCGTGTCTCACAAAATATAGATGTCCCATCCTTATTCCTCCTGATGTTTTTCCAAAAACTATAAAATTATCCTGTTTTTCCCCGCATGCGCCGTCTGGTGCTTCGCCAGCTGTAATCCGCGAAGGTTTCCTGTATTTCCCTGCGCTTTAAGCGGCTGATGGGAATTTCCGTCTGATCCGATAATTTCAGCACATCGGTAGGCATTGCCGCAATTTCCCGCATGGAAACCAGCGCCCAGCGAATAGGACGGCAGAACTCTTTTTCCGGCAAAGCCTTCTCAAGCTCTGCAACAGACATGGAAACTTCCATCACGCCTTTCTTGGTATGAACCTTCGCCCTTTTTCCATCGGCCTCCACATAAAGGATGTCGGAAAGATAAATGCTCTCTTCCAGCCGTCCTACTTTCACATTCACAGTCCGCAGAGAGTAAACGCTGTCGAAAAAGCGGTCCAGGATTCCGAACAGCTTTTCTTTTTTCACAGGCTTCACAAGGTAGTGAAGTGCTTCGATGTCAAAGGCTTCCGCCGCAAATTCTGTGCTGGTGCTTTCAAAAACGATCTGCACCCGGCTGTTCCTGGCGATCAGGGCTTTGGCAGTTTCCATTCCATTGATGCCGTCCATAAAGATATCCATAAAAACCAAAGAATACTCTGATGTATCCGAAGCCAGAAATGCCTCACCAGAAGTAAATTCCTGGATTTTCACATATAAATTGTTCTTGTCTGTATACTCAGAAAGCATCTGAACCATAACCTGACGGTCTTCTGCCAAATCGTCACAGACTGCAATTTTTATCTCGTGATTCATACGTTGCCCCTCCCAATCTAATAACCCTAACCCATGCTCTCAAAAGATGTTCCTCAAGATGTGCGCCACAATTTGTAGGAGATTTTGCCCGGATGAGGGCGTCGTAGCGCGGGCTACGACAATCGCATTCGGGTGAAATATACCGCAAAGTGGGGCGTGCAGATTGCAGGAATGATTTTGGGGGCAGGCT
>CAVJRB010000463.1:0-6626 GCA_963651655.1 bacterium
GGATTAATGATAGTATTGAGACCGTATGCTATCCTTCGGCTTCCGCCCTGGCGGCCAGCTTTGACACAGAAGTTCTGTCTGCTCTTGGAGAAGCTCTTGGAGAAGAATGTCAGGCGGAAAATGTGGGAATGCTTTTGGGACCTGGCCTGAATATGAAAAGAAGTCCTCTTTGCGGACGAAATTTTGAGTACTTCAGCGAGGATCCTTATCTTGCAGGAAAGCTTGCTGCCTCTTATATCAAAAGTCTTCAGAAACAGGGAGTAGCAGCATGCGTAAAACATTTTGCAGCCAACAATCAGGAAACACAGAGAATGAGCGGATCCTCCAATATGGATGAAAGAACATTCTGTGAAATTTATCTTCCTGCATTTGAAGAAGCTGTAAAAGAGGGAAAAACACGCAGCATTATGTGTGCATATAATGCCATCAACGGTGTATTCTGCTCAGAAAATAAAAATCTGCTGACAGATATTCTCCGTGAAGAATGGGGATTTGACGGGTTTGTTGTTACAGACTGGGGCGCAGGAAAGGATGCTGCAAACGGTGTTAAAGCGGGATTAAATCTGGTAATGCCAGGCGGATACGGTACACACGAACAGCAGCTGAAAAAATCTCTGGAAAGTGGAGAATTAACAGAAGAAGAGCTGGATATGGCGTTGGCGGATATTGTTCAGTTTATGCTGGATGTACAGGAAAAACGACAGCCAGATACTGTGATCGACAGGGAAAAATGTGCGAAGTTAAGCGGTGATCTGGCATCCCAGTGTGCAGTACTTTTGAAAAATGATGACATTCTGCCGTTGAAAAAAGAGAAAAAGATTGCAGTGATCGGTGCCTTTGCAGAGAAACCGCGCTATCAGGGAAGTGGAAGCAGCCATATAAATGTAGTAAAAGCTACAGGTGCCTTAGAGGTACTGAAAGAAAAGGGAATCACCTCATTCACTTATGCACAGGGATTTGCAGCCAACAGATCAAAACCAGATTCTGCAATGATTCAGGAAGCAGCAGAAGCTGCAAAAAATGCAGAAATTGCCGTGGTATTTGCGGGACTTCCGGATACCTTTGAGTCTGAAGGCTTTGACAGGGAACATCTTGATTTACCAGAAAATCAGAATGCACTGATCAATGCCATCTGTGAAGTGCAGAAAAATGTTGTGGTTGTACTCCATGGCGGATCACCTATGGCACTTCCATGGGCAGATCAAGTAAAGGGCATTTTATGTATGTATCTTGGCGGACAGGAAGTAGGACGTGCCGCAGTGGAACTGCTCTATGGAGAAAAAAATCCAAGCGGAAAACTGGCAGAAACCTGGCCGCTTCGTTTGGAAGACACACCGTCTTATCTGAATTTTCCAGGAGTGGACGGTATCGTGAATTACAGAGAAGATATTTATATTGGATACCGTTACTATGATAAGAAAAAGGCAGAAGTAAGATATCCATTTGGTTATGGACTATCTTATACAACATTTTCTTACAGTAATTTGAAAATGGATAAAGAGAGACTGACAGATCAGGAAAACCTTCATGTGACCTGTAGGATAAAAAATACCGGAGCCTGTGCTGGAAAGGAAATTGTCCAGTTATATGTAAGAGATACAGAAAGCTCTGTGGGAAGACCGGTCAGAGAATTAAAGGGATTTGCGAAGATAGCACTTGCGCCAGGAGAAGAAAAAGAAGTGGAATTTACACTGGATAAAAGAAGCTTTGCGTATTATGAAACCGCAATTGCAGACTGGTTTGTAGAAAGCGGTGAGTTCATGATTGAAATTGGCGCATCCAGCCGTGACATCCGTCTGAGCCAGTCTGTACAGGTGGATGGAACTGTGGAAATTCCTTATCATTATACGAAAGAGTCACCCCTTTGTTCCCTGAAGAAAACTGCTAAGGGACGTCAATTCCTGGAACAAATGATGGCTGCCATGGTATCAGACGAAGCAGCACAGCTTGCCCAGACAGAAGCTCTTGGCGAGGGAGCGGATAAAATGCAGCAGGCAATGTTTATGGAAATGCCAATTGGGGCAATGGTTGGTTTTGGAAGTATGTCCGAGCCGGAGGTAGAACAGCTGCTGCTCCAGCTTAACTCATAAAAATTTTAAATTTAAATAATCAGGTACCACCAGTCAGAATGGCTGGTGGTATTTTTGCGTCAAATTAGAGAAAAAATAGAGATTCCACTGCTATCTTTACTTCATCAGGAAATATCATTTCCTCCATACAATGAGTGATGAAAAGAGGTTTTATCTTTGAAAAGAAAACGTGCCTTCAAAGGCATTTTGTTTATTCTGCCAAGCTTTGCAGGCGTCTGCCTGTTCTGGCTGCTTCCTTATATGGATGTGATCCGCCGCTCCTTTTTCAGCGCAGTGGGAGGGACGTTTACAGGACTGAAAAATTATGAGACCGTTTTTGCTAATCAGGCATTTCTGCTGGCTGGAGAAAATACCATCCGTTTTTTCGGAACCTGTATTCCCTTGCTGGTGCTGCTGTCATTAATAACAGCTGTACTGATAAACGGACTAAAAGAAATGCACAGACAGCTTTTGAAAACAGCCTTTTTGCTTCCCATGGCAATCCCGGTTGCCTCGGTTGTACTTTTATGGAGAGTTCTGTTTAATGGACAGGGACTTCTGAACCACCTTCTGTCCATGCTGTCCCTGAAAAACGTGGACTGGATGAATACAGGAGCCTCCTTTGGCGTACTTGTGATCAGCTATATCTGGAGGAACCTGGGTTATGACATTGTGCTCTGGCTGGCAGGACTGTCCGCCATTCCGGAGTCCCTTTACGAGGCAGCCCATGTGGACGGGGCGGGAACCTGGAAATGCTTTACCTGCATCACCATGCCAAACCTTCTTCCCTCTCTGTTTACCATTGTGGTACTGTCTCTGCTAAATGGCTTTAAGGTGTACCGCGAAGCCTATCTGGTAGCAGGAGACTATCCCCAGGAAAAAATGTATCTTCTTCAGCATCTGTTCAATAACTGGTACAGAGACCTTGCCATCGACAAAATGTCTGCGGCAGCTGTGATTACGGGACTGGTGATCATGGCACTGATCCTGCTTCTGCAGAGGGCCTGGGAAGGGGATGCATAAGGATGAAAAAGATAACCGCATTTTTGCTTACCCTTTTAGCCCTTGTTTTCGTATTCCCGGTTCTGTTCCTTGCAGTGGGTTCCCTGATGGGAAAAAACGAGCTTACGGATCTGCTTCTTCCTGTTTTAAAAACAGGAAGCGCAGGCTATGCATCCTGGAATCTTTTCCCGGAGTATCCTACTTTAAGGTCCTATGTGGAAGTGCTATTAGATTCCCCAGAATTTTTCGTGATGTTCTGGAATTCCGTGAAGATCACATTAGGAGCACTTGCAGGCGAGCTTCTTGTAGGAATGCCTGCGGCCTGGGGCTTTGCCAAGTTTGATTTTCCAGGAAAAAAAGGATTGTTTACTTTGTATATCGCACTGATGATGATGCCATTTCAGGTTATGCTTCTTGGCAATTATCTGGTGCTGGATGATTTACGGCTTTTGGACTCGCTTCTGGGGATTATTCTCCCGGCGGTTTTCTCTACATTCCCCGTATTTATTATGTACCGCTTTTTTGAGGGAATCCCTCTGGCGCTTCTGGAAGCGGCAAGACTTGACGGTGCAGGTGAACTTCGGCTGTTTTTTATGATTGCCATCCCCTTAGGTTCACCTGGCGTCATTTCTGCCATGGTTCTTGGGTTCCTGGAATACTGGAACCTGATCGAGCAGCCTATGGTATTTCTGAAGACAAAGGAGTTGTGGCCATTGTCCCTGTATCTTCCAAATATTGATATGGATCATGCGGGAACTGCTTTCGCGGCGTCTATGATTGCCCTGATTCCGGCTGTGCTGGTATTTTTTGCCGGGCAGGATTACCTGGAGCAGGGAATTGTTTCTACGGCGGTAAAGGAATGAGAAAGATTGGAGATTGACATGAAGAAAAAATTGATTGGTGCAGCGGGCATGTTTTTTGCCGTGATGCTGATTTTTACCATATTATCAAGAGCGGCGGATTCTGTGAATGTGATACAGATTCAGGTGAAAAATCCCCAGAATCAGATGGTGACCCATGAGGTGACCGGCACTGGAAAAGTGGAGGGCAGCCAGGAGATGGCTGTGTTTGTCCAGGAAAATCTGCAGGTAGAGCAGGTTCTGGTCCATGCCGGGGAAACGGTGAAAAAAGGGGATGCCCTTATGATGCTTTCGGGCGAGAGCATTTCATCTGCCGCAAAGGAACTGGAAAATAAGATCAAAACCCTGGAAGGCCAGGTGAAGGATCTGGAGAGCCAGAAAAGTGTGGATAACCAGAAACGGGCATCTGAGCAGTCCTGGGCAGAAAATTCCTATGCACTTGCTGCGCAGAGCGGAAATGTTTCTGTGGATAATGCCAGGGCAGAGGTGAATGTTGCCAGACAGCGCCTGGAGGAATTTTATCAGGAGAGAGAAGCAGCTGCGCAGGAAAAAAATGAAATGGCAGGCTTTACCTCCGGCGATACCGGGGAGGCAGCGGACGGGACTGGAGAATCGGAACCTTCTGAAAATAGCTTTGAGAGCGGA
The DNA here is from genome assembly GCA_963651655.1 of bacterium. Lineage (GTDB taxonomy): Bacteria > Bacillota > Clostridia > Lachnospirales > Lachnospiraceae > Blautia_A. The sequence goes on from CAVJRB010000463.1 coordinate 4,577, forward strand.
GGCGAGACGGAGATTGTTCTGGAAGAAGCGCAGCAAGATGATACCGATTATAGCATTGCGACGCAGTCTGGCAATGAGACTTTAGATGGCAGTTCACAGCTATCGGATAACGGCGAGTTTGAGGAAAGCTTTGGTGCGCCTGCTAATTTGGACGCAGAAGCCAGCTTTAGTCAGTCGGATAATTCTGCATCTAATGATAGCGCAGCATCGCCGGACAGCTCCGGGACAAGTTCAAGTTCCGAGGCTGGTTCCACTCAGGATGACTCCGCCACAGAAAAAGCCCTTCAGGACGACCTTCGCGCAAAACAGGAGGCTTTAAATGAGGTAATCGCAGGAAGAAACCAGACTCTTGCCAGTGCCGGCAAAAATATATCCGATGCCAACGCACCCCAGGCCTCTGACAGTACTCTGGAAAATACAAAGCGGGAGCTGGAAAACACAAAGGAAGATCTGGAAAAAGTGACCCTGCTTCAAGATGCGGGAGGAATCATAACAGCACCCTCCGACAGTGTCCTGAAAAGCCTGTCCGTACAGACGGGAGACATTACCGGGCAGGGCGCTGCTGCAGTCCTCTATCTTCTTGACGATGATTTCCGAATGACCGGAAGCATTTCCAAAGAAAACCTGAAATACATTGATACCGGCATGGATGTTCAGATTACAGATAATAACAATAATGATATATCCGGCGCAACTGTGGAAAGTATCACAGAGGATGAGGAAGATTCTGACATTCGAAATCTCTCCATTCTGCTTCCAAAAGACAGCTTATCCATCGGGCAGACCGCCCAGTTTTCCATATCAAAGGACGCTGGCCCTTATGACTGCTGTATTCCGCTGACTGCGCTTTATGAGGAAAACGGCCAGAATTATGTGTATGTCACAGACACAGAAAATACCGTGCTTGGAACCGTGCTGGTGGCCCGTCAGGTTTCTGTGACAGTCAAGGACAAAAACCAGACAACAGCAGCTCTGGAGAGCGGAAGCATATCCTCCGGGCAGCAGGTAATCGTTTCTGCAAACCGGGAACTGAAGGATGGAAGCCGGGTAAGGCTGACGGAAGATTAGGGGAAAAGCAATGAATCTTAAAAAATACTGGAAAAATATCTGCTTGTGGATCATGGCAGCCCTGCTTTTTTATTCGGGAATTCAGAATTATGCATCTATGGAAGAAAGCAGTGCAGCTGTGATCGAACTCTACGGCACATACCCTGATCAGAAACGGGCAGAAGAAATCTTGGCGTCCAGTGCAAAAGCAGAGGAGCTCACAGATCTTTGTTTTGTATGGAATGGCGGAATGGCAGATCTGCAAAATCCCGAATACGTCCGCCAGACCCAGGTGGCAGTCACTGGTGTTCTTGGAATGGCATCTCTGTATGACCGGGAGGGCATGGCCCTGGATGAGAACGACCAGGAAGGCTGCGTCATAGATGAGAAAACAGCTGTGGATTTATTTGGAAGCCGAAACTGCATAGGCAGTGCAGTGGTTTTGAATGGAAAAACTTACCTGGTTCGCCAGGTGGCATCCTGGAATATGCACCGGATTCTCATTCATCCGGATGAAAAAGACATTGTTTATACCCAGGTGCTTGTCCGTCCTGCAAAGGGACAAAGTAAAGAAAATGCGGCCTCCAGCTTTCTTATGAGCAACGGCTATTCCGGAACACTGGTGGATGACAGCTGGCTTGAAAACATGACTCCCTGGTTTCCCGCTGCATTTGTTCTGCTTGCAGCTTTCTGTCTTCAGGGAATTTTGGGCAGACTGGCAAAAGGCAGCCGATATTTAAGATGGATTCTGACCGCTTTTTTGTGGGGAGGATGCCTGTTCTTTCTCTCAGGCTGGATTACCTTTCCCTACGACTGGCTGCCGGATAAATGGTCCGACTTCTCTTTCTGGCCGGAAAAAATCCAAAAAGAACTGGAACTTTTCCGGTGGTATGTGATGCTTCCCAAAACCGCCGCCCAGGCAGAGCGTCTGTGCGCAGGCATGGGATGCATGCTGAAATGTGCGGCAGCAGCTGTGATCATGCTGATTGCGGGCGTCTGGTAG
>CAVJRB010000464.1:0-2369 GCA_963651655.1 bacterium
CGGTTACACTAAACTAACATTGATTATTATTTAACATGCAAGAGCGAAAAAACAACACTGTAAGACTCAAAAATACTGTAAAAATAAAGCCGAAACTCTATATGAAAGTATAGAACTTCACAATGCCGGCAACAAAATCCGGTGCAAAATAAAAATACTTTCATGGAAAATTTCGGCTTTATTTTTTATTAAATTTTATTCTCCCAGACGATACAGATCCTCATAAAATTCCGGATAGGAAATTTTCACGCAGTCGCCGCCTTTAATGGAAAGGGGGCCGTCACAGAGAAGCCCGGCAATGGCAAAGGACATGGCGACACGGTGATCCAGATAAGAATCAATTTCAGCGCCGTGCAGTGGTTTTCCGCCATGAATGATCATGCCGTCCTCTGTAGGGGTAATGTCAGCGCCCATGCGGGAAAGATTTTCTGCCATAACCAGAATACGGTCGGATTCTTTTACCTTAAGCTCCTTGGCATCCTTGATGATGGTGGTTCCCTCTGCGAAAGCAGCCATAACTGCGATCATCGGGATTTCATCGATTAAGGTAGGGATAATTTCGCCGCCCACAGTGGTGCCGTGAAGCGAACTGGTGCGTACCAGAAGGTCAGCGGTAGGTTCGCCGTCCATATTCACATTCAGCATGGTAATGTCAGCGCCCATGTCTTTGCAGACACGAAGAAGCCCGTCTCTGGTAGGATTGATTCCCACGTTTTTCAGAAGGATCTCGCTTTCTGGAACCAGAAGTCCTGCTGCAATAAAGTAAGCGGCAGAGGAGATATCTCCAGGTACCGTGATTTCTCTTGCAAAAAGGGAAGGCTCCGGGGCAATGGAAGCGGTGGTTCCTTCAGAGGTTACCTGTGCGCCAAAATAATTCAGCATGATCTCTGTGTGGTTTCTGGAAAGAACCGGCTCTGTGACGCTGGTAACGCCGTCGCTGTACATGCCTGCAAGAAGCACGCAGGATTTCACCTGAGCAGAGGCAACCGGGGAATCGTAGTGGATTGCTTTCGGCGGATGTCCTGCAATCCGAAGGGGAACGCAGTTGTTTCCTTTTAGGCTGGTGATGTCGGCTCCCATGGAAAGAAGGGGAGTCATAATGCGCTTCATGGGGCGGCTCTGGATGGAGTCATCTCCGGTCAGCTCTGACACAAAATTCTGTCCTGCAAGGATACCGGAAATCAGACGGGTAGTGGTGCCGCTGTTTCCTACATCTAAGATGTCAGTTGGGGCCAAAAGGCCGTGAAGACCTTTTCCGTGAACCAGGATTTCGCCGTTGTTATTCTCAATGTCAATGCCCATTTTGCGGAAACAGGAGATGGTGGAAAGGCAGTCAGCCCCTTCCAGAAAATGGGTGATGCGGGTGGTTCCTTTGGCAAGGGAACCGAACATGACAGCACGGTGGGAGATGGATTTATCGCCCGGTACTGTAATCTCACCGTGGAGATTGGTTAATTTTTTTATTTCCATAATAATCGTTCCTTAAGTGAAAAGTCTAATACAGCAAAACGAAGTATCTGTTATATTAATTATGATGAATCAATATGGTGATCCTTTAATATTTGCTGTACTGATACAGTGTTTGTATGAAAAATTAATTGTAATGTATACCATTGAAGGATTGCGGGAGCAGCATAGCGGCAGAGCAATACGGGTATTAAACGAGTGGCAAAAGACCTTTTGACACTCATATCATGCCAGATGGGTAAATAGGGCATTGGCCCAGATTACACATGCGGTCGGCGGATGTGGGACCGTAGATTATCGCTCATAAACAATATAATTGCGCTTCTTCAAAAGTGCAATGGCCCGCTCCATGGCGTCTTCCTCGTAAAATTCGATTTTCAGGACGCCCTGTTCAAATTCGCGGTTGTGGATGATGCCGATGTTCTTAATGCTGATCTTGTCCATGGCAAGGATGGTGGCGATGGTAGCAATTCCGCCGGCCTCATCTGCAATATCCAGATAAAGCACATAAGCCTTGCGGATGGGGCCGTTATCTACCACATCGATGGAGTCACGGTAATCCCTGGAGCTTGCAAACATCTGATAAATGGCATCTGCTTCCCTACCGTCAGAAGCGCAGTTGTCAATGGAACAGCGGATCTGGATCAGCATACGGATGTAATCGTCCAGAACATTGGAAATGTTCTCGTGGTTTTCCATGCAGATCTGCTGCCACATTACAGGAGAAGAGGAAGCGATCCTTGTAATGTCCCGGAAGCCGCCGGCTGCGATGGTTTTCATATATTCCGCGTCGTTGTCCAGTGTTTTCACAAGGTTGACAAGCGCAGATGCGATAATGTGGGGCAGATGGCTCACACCTGCGGTAATGAAATCGTGCTCCTCTGCAGTGAGCACCATAGGAA
>CAVJRB010000465.1:0-3750 GCA_963651655.1 bacterium
GTGCTTATGACTAGAAATATTCTATAATATATGTACCATTTTTTCAACTACTTTTTTTCATATGAGGGGATTTTTTCCTGAAATTCCCATCTTTCATGACCTGCTTGACTGGAAAAACCATGATGCAACCCAAATTTCTTACGGAAGTTTGCTCTCGATTTCCTTGATCAGCTCCTCGAAAGGCTTCACTCCGGTAACAACCTCAATGTCTGCGAATTTGTGATAGATCGGGTCGCGCTGCTTCAGAAGCTTTTTGATCTTCTCATCCTGGTTCTCGCCTTCCAGAAGAGGATTGTTGTTTCCTTCCAGTCTCTTGCGGAAGGTATCTGCAGAACCTTTCAGATAAACAACTGTTCCAAGCTGCTTGATGTACTTCTCATTCTGCTCCTGGATTGGAAGACCTGCGCCAAGGGAAATTACCTTCTTCTCCTTGTCCTCGATCAGCGCTTTCACTGTCATGGTCTCCAGCGCACGGTAATAAGGCTCTCCAAATCTCTGGAAAATCTCCTTCACGGACATGTTCATCTTTCTGACGATCACCTTGTCCACATCTACAAATGTCAGTCCCAGGTCACTGGACAGACGTTTCCCCACTCTTGTCTTGCCAGAACCCATAAATCCGATAACCACAATATGGTTCATGAATTCTTCTCCTCCTTGGTATAAAAATGTAATACAATTTTCTCCAGATAGCGCTTGAGCACGATCTGGATCTCTTCCTTGGGGTGTATGGGCTTCACCAGAATATTGCGAAGGCCAGCATTCTTAGCCCCCCAGATATCGGTAAAAAGCTGGTCTCCGATGAAGACCGTATTCCCCGGGTTGGTTCCAAGCCGCTCCATGGCTCTTTCGTAGCCTCTTCTGGATGGCTTGGCCGCCATTTCAATGTATTTGGCTCCCACTGAAACGGCGAAGGGTTCTACCCTTTTTTTCTTGTTGTTGGACACCAGACAGCAGGAAAAGCCAATTTCCCGAAGCTCCTGAAAAAGCTTCACTGCTCTTTCGTCTGCCGGTGCACCGTGAGGCACCAGGGTATTGTCAATGTCAAACAGAATCCCCCGGTAGCCCTCCTGGTATAATTTTTTGTAGTTTACTACATATGCTGAATCCAGATATTCATCTGGAAAAAAGCGTTCAAACATTCTTGTTACCTTCCTAGATAAGCCTGCAGTTCCTCGTAATGATCCTTCATCACCTCATAGCCGTGCTGGTAAAATTCCATCAGCTTGTCTCTGTTGGCCTCTGCTCTTCCTACAGTGGGCTCTTCCGGACGGATCACAAAGATGTGGCCCTCCTGCTCCCATTTCTCTATGAGCTCCAGAGTGCGGTTGTAATTGCGGTAGCGGTTATATAAGGTGTTCAAAAATTCCGGATAATGGCGGAACGCTGCCACATAGACAGGGGCGCTTTTGCCCGGCTTTTTCTTGCGGTAGCCTTTGTTCCGGGTCAGGATCACCACATTCTTGCGGTAGCCCTTCTCCATGGCGTGGATCAGGGGAATGGAATCTGCGATTCCTCCGTCCAGATAGGGAACACCGTCAATGTCCACCATAGGGCTGGCAAGGGGAATACTGGAGGATGCCCTTCCAATATCCATCAGCCGCTGCCTGTCATGGTTCTCAGACAAATATTCCGCATCTCCTGTGAGGCAGTTGGTCACTACCATCTCGCACTGGGCGTCTGACTGGAAAAAGGTATCAAAATCAAAGGGAAACAGCTCATTGGGATATTTGTCAAAAAGCATATCCATGTCAAAAAGCTGGTGCTTCTTAATGGCTGCCTTTGTTGCAACGTAGCCGTTCTTTTTGTCCTCTACGATCATGCAGTCCCAGGTCCTTCCAGGCTGCCAGGAAACATAGTCAAGGGCATTGCAGGAGCCTGCGGAAACGCCTACCACATAGGGGAATTTCACATTCTTTTCCATAAGAAAATCCAGAACCCCTGCTGTAAATACGCCTCTGCTTCCGCCGCCCTCCAGAACAAGGGAAGATGCTGCTTCTGTCACTTCTGTCATTTCTATTCACGCTCCTTAAGAGGTACGTAGACTGCCGGATCCAATACGTTCTTGTAAGCCGGACGGATAATCTTGTCTGTATTGATCAGCTCTTCCATTCGGTGCGCGCTCCATCCTACAATACGTGCCACTGCGAAAATCGGTGTGTACAGCTCAAGAGGCAGATCCAGCATGCTGTATACAAAGCCGCTGTAGAAGTCCACGTTGGCGCTGACACCTTTGTAAATATGACGCTCCTCGGCGATTACCTCGGGAGCCATTCTCTCTACCATTGCGTAGAGATTGTATTCCTTCATGCGGCCTTTTTCCTTGGCAAGGGTCTCTACGAAGCCCTTCAGTACCTGGGCACGGGGATCGGATACGGAATAAATCGCGTGTCCCATACCATAGATCAGGCCTCGTTTGTCAAAAGCCTCTTTATGGAGAAGCTTTTTCAGATACTCTCTTACTTCCTCTTCATCGGAAATGTCCTTTACATTCTTCTTCAGATCCTGGAACATGCTTACTACCTTGATGTTGGCACCGCCGTGCTTCGGTCCCTTCAAAGAGCCGAGGGCAGCTGCGATTGCGGAGTAAGTGTCTGTACCGGAAGAAGATACTACATGGGTGGTGAAAGTAGAGTTGTTACCACCGCCATGCTCCATGTGAAGGATCAGAGCCAGATCCAGGATCTTCGCCTCCAGATGGGAATATTTCTTGTCCGGGCGAAGCATGCGCAGAATGTTCTCTGCTGTGGAAAGCTCTTTCTTCGGGTTGTGGATGTAAAGGCTCTTGCCGCATACATAGTGATTGTAAGCCTGATATCCGTATACCGATAACAGCGGGAATACGCTGATCAGATTCAGGCACTGTCTCAGTACATTGGGAAGGGAAATATCATCGGGTTCCTTGTCGTAGCAGTAAAGTGTGAGCACACTTCTGGACAGGGCATTCATAATGTCCTTGGATGGTGCCTTCATGATAATGTCCCTTACGAAATTGGTGGGAAGGGATCTCTGGTTCGCCAGCAATTTGGTGAAGTCTTCCAGTTCCTTCTGATTGGGAAGCTTGCCAAACAGCAAAAGGTAAGTCGTCTCCTCGAAGCCGTATCGGTCATCTTCAATAAATCCCCTGGTAAGTTCCTTAATGTCATATCCTCTATAAGAAAGACTGCCCGCGCAGGGCACTTCCTTGCCGTCCACTACCTTTACGGCACATACATTGGAAACCTGTGTCAGACCAGCCAGAACGCCTTTACCATTTACGTCACGAAGGCCACGCTTCACATCGTATTTCTGATAAAGAGACAGATCAAGACTGGAATGTTCCTTGCAGATCTCCGTCAGGTTCTCTATTTCCGGTGTTACTTTCATGTTAAATCCTGCCATATGGTAAACCCCTTTCTTATTTTAACTGTCCGATAATCCTTTCCTCCCTCAATATGATCATGATGCTGCGGGCAAATTGTGTTCTGCGCGCAGCCGGATGCCAGTTGTACGGGCATCATTTATGGATATCTGTGACTGATTTTAGAAACTAGTATATCATTATATGATATGAGTGTCAAAAAGTCTTTTGCCACTCATTTGATACCCCGGATTGCTCCGCAACTACGTTGCTCCCGCAATCCTCCAAATATTCGAAATCCGCTGATTTACTGCGTAAATCGCTACTTTCTCATATTTGGCGTGTCCCAAGTTCAAACGCCTTATCGTGCAAGCACGAACGGCTTTTTGACCTTTTGACACTGGTATCAT
>CAVJRB010000466.1:0-1364 GCA_963651655.1 bacterium
CTTACAGGTATTATACATACTTCACCGTGCTAAATCAATAGGAAATTTTAAAAAGCCACCCAGGCGGCAGATGCACCCGGTATGGCTTCCCATTTTTCCAGAATATTATTTTTTCGCCAGCTGAACATCGGCTTCTTCCACGGTATCTTTGGTTTCGTCTTTTCCCGAATCGTTCTCATCGGGATAGGTGTAAAATTCGTGAACGCCGTACTTAAACAGCTTCTTCAGGTCTTTATCAAACCAGATCACGTTCTGCTTCTCCGCTGCGGAGCGCTGTATGAAGAACAAAGCTCCCTGGGAGTAGTCCACGCCCTCCAAAGCCTGCTTTACCGCCTCTTTCGTCTCATCTGTGACCGTTACCTCGTAGAATCTGCCGTCATAGATGGGGGAAAACTGGGGCACTCCGTTTTTCCGGTCCATGATCACATCGGTAACCGTATTAGGAAATTCCTTGTTGGCAACACGGTTCATAATTACATTGGCAATCAGTACCTTGCCTTTAATATCCTCGGTTCCTGCCTCTGCCTCCACAATATGGAGCAGGTTGTCGTAGTCCGAATCGGACATCATCTTGGCACTTGAGGAAACAGACACGGCTGCGTCAAAGCTGTCCACGGTGTCCGCCATGGAATCCCCTACATCCAGCTCGTCCGCATTTCCTGTTACCTTTTTCACACGCTGACCTACCATTACGTTCTCACAGGAGGTTCCGATCCGTGTTACAGCAGATCCGGCCAGAGGGGTATCTGCAACACTTGTCACCATACCTGCAATTCCTGTAGGCAGGGTATACTCCAAAGTTCCCGAAACAATCCCGGCAAGCTCGGTCTCGTTCTCTGCATCCGAAGCTGCGTATACCTGGCTTCGTTCCCCGGACCCTGCTGCCTTTGATCCAACTGCCAAAACCATCGCCAACGCGGCACAGGCACTAAGAGCTACAAAATTATGTACGGGAGAATGATCCGGCTTTTTCAAAGGAATCTTATTCTCCTCATCAGTTGTTACATCATGTAAACTTCTTTTTAATTTCATATTCTTCTTTCCTTGCACTTTTGTTATGTTTTGATTTCTTTAATTATTTATTTCGTAACATTTTTGTAACGTATGAGAAAATTATATTTAATAAAGGCTAAAATGTCAAGGTTTTTTTATTACAAATGTATTATACCCTGTGATTTTCTTCCTGGTCAACGCTTTTCCATCGTATTATTCGGACAAAAAAAGCCACCGCAGCTTCCTTTTTCGGGAAAATCTGCGATGGCTTTTCTTCTTATTATAATAATACGACAGCGTCCGTCAGTATTTTCAGCGGTTGTTGATTGCTGTTACAAGCGCGTCAATGGAGGCACGGATGATATCTGGGT
>CAVJRB010000466.1:1416-2875 GCA_963651655.1 bacterium
CTGCGCCCCATGCCATGGTGCCGTCTGGCTTCTTGATTCCAACATAGGCAATGGCCTTGGAACTGGAGCTGCGCTCTAAGGCATGCTCCTGATATACCTCCAGGGTATATTTCAGCTCGTATGCTTTCTTCAGTGCGTTGCTTACCGCGTCAAGACGACCGTTTCCAGTGGCTTCTGTTGTAATGGTCCTGCCGTTAAATGTGGAGGTAACCTTAGTTGTGATTCCGCCCTCTTTCTGCTGGAAATGAACTTCGTTGATGCTGTACGGCTGTACCACGTTCTCGAAAGTTTTCTTAAACAGGTCAAAAATCTCATCCGGGTGAAGCTCTTTGTGAAGGTGATCGGAAACACCTTTGGCTGTGTAGCCCATTGCCTCACGCATTTTCGGAGGAAGGTTCAGGCCGTATTTGGTCTCCAGGATGTAGCCTACGCCTCCTTTACCGGACTGGCTGTTGATACGGATAACGTCTGCGTCATAGTTACGTCCAACATCGGTTGGGTCGATTGGCAGATAGGGAACGGTCCAGCGGTTCGGGTCTTTTTCCTCGATCCAGTGCATGCCTTTTGCGATGGCATCCTGATGAGAACCGGAGAAGGCTGCAAATACAAGAGCGCCGCTATATGGGCTTCTCTCTCCTACTGACATTCCTGTGCAGTGCTCGTATACCTCGCAGATATGGGGCATGTCGGAGAAGTCAAGCTTCGGATCAACGCCCTGGGAATACATGTTCATGCCAAGGGTTACAATATCAACGTTACCGGTACGCTCACCGTTTCCAAATAAGGTTCCCTCGATACGGTCTGCGCCTGCTAAGATTCCCATCTCGGAATCTGCTACGCCGCAGCCTCTGTCGTTGTGCGGATGCAGGGATACGATCACGTTCTCACGGTGCAGCATATGCTTGCACATGTACTCAACCTGGCTTGCGTATACATGAGGCATGGAATGCTCTACGGTTACCGGAAGGTTGATGATGCATTTGTTCTCCGGTGTCGGCTGCCATACGTCGATAACTGCGTTGCACACTTCCAGTGCATATTCCGGCTCGGTTCCGGTGAAGCTCTCCGGGCTGTACTCAAACTGGAAGTTTCCTTCTGTCTGCTCAGCCAGCTCTTTTAATAATTTGGCGCCGTCTACAGCGATCTTTAAAATTTCTTCTTTGGATTTTTTGAATACCTGCTCACGCTGTGCAACAGATGTGGAGTTGTATACGTGGACAATGGCTTTTGGAGCACCTTTGACAGCCTCAAAGGTCTTGCGGATGATGTGCTCTCTGGCCTGGGTCAGTACCTGGATGGTAACGTCCTCCGGGATCAGGTTGCGGTCGATCAGGGTACGAAGGAAGGTATACTCTGTCTCGGAAGCTGCCGGGAAGCCGACCTCGATTTCCTTGAAGCCAATTTTAACAAGAAGCTTAAAGAACTCAACCTTCTGCTCCAGGCTCATTGGGATCACAAG
>CAVJRB010000467.1:0-10691 GCA_963651655.1 bacterium
GACTACAGGAGTATTTAAGGGATAATGAGCGCTTTGCGGATCTTGTAAATGGCACTTTATTTGCAGGGAAGCAGATTATAGAAGCGTCTTATTTGAAAGAAGTACAAAGGAAAAAACGGGTTTCCTGCCAATTGCAGACTATTGGCAGCAATACACATAAGATAAAGAGTTCGGATGAAAATGGCGTAAAATTCATATATCTGGAAAGGGAACGGGATTTTCTCCGCCTGCATGATAAGCCAGGGTGCAGAGTACTTCTGGCCTGTGAAGCTGAAAGCAGGGCGAACTATGAAATGCCAGTAAGATGTTTTACATATGATGGTGTAGAATATACGGATCAGCTGAAATCCCGGAAAAGGAACAGGAAAAGAGGAAAGCACAGAAAAAGGCGTCCATTAGTGCCTGTTTTCCACCAGGTTCTTTATTTGGGAGAAGAGCGATGGCAAAGTAAGAAAAAACTGCAGGAGATGATGGAGATACCAGAGGAAGTAGGTGAGTTTTCCAGTCTTCTTCCGGAATATGATATTTGCATGGCAGATATCCATGAGCAAAATCCTCAATTGTTCCACACCGAATGGCGGGATATTTTTTCCCTTATGAGCCACAGCCGTAAGAAAGAAGAACTAAAAAAATACATAGAAGATAACAAACCCGAAATACAAAAGCTAAGCCTGGAAACCAGGTGGTTTTTGGCAATATTACTGGAGCAGTATACCATAGTAGATGATAATGTTGTGGAGGTGAGAGACGTGTGTAAGGCATGGGACGGAGCAATGCAGATGTATGCGGATGAGGCGAGAGAAGAAACGAGGAAAGAGATGAAGAAACAGCAGGCCGAAAAAAATCGCAAAGTGGCATCCTGGATGTTTTCGGAAGGCTATCCGCAAACTCAGATTGCAGATGTGTTAGAATTACCGTTGAAAACAGTAAAAAGATGGTGTGCGGGATTGACGCCGGCGGCAGAGCAGTAGATTTGAGGCCAGTTAGAGATGCTTGAACTTTGTGAAGAACGAAATTTGCAATGAGGATGGAGGAAAACTCTATCCTCATTATTTTGCACAAAAACAGAATGCCTAATTTGTACAAAATATATAAACGAATTTTACATCTAAATTTCCTGTCGGTAGTTAGCGTATAAAAAAGTACTGTTCGCGTTTTTCGTGCCACAGGGGCGGGGAAATACGGTACACTGTAGTCAGATTAAGATTGGAGTAAAGCGGTTTTCATATTTAGAGGCTGTGTAAGTTGATGTGCCCGCTTGATGAGAAAGCTGGAAAAAGGATAGAGAAGTCTGACGAAAAAGAAAGGAGCAGTTTACTGTATGCAGAAAATTGATTTTAATAAAGGATGGATGTGCAAATGTCTTACCCGCGATGAGGCGGCTTATCCGGTCACCTTACCGCATGATGCCATGCTTAGCGAGCCACGTACCCAGGAAAGTACTGGTGAAGGAAACATCGGATGGTACATCGGCGGAGATTACGAGTATACCAAGAAATTTACTGTGCCAAAAGAATATGAGAATCAGAAAGTCCTCATCGAATTCGAGGGCGTTTACCATAATGCAGAAGTTCACATAAATGGGAAAAAAGTAGCCGGACGTCCTTATGGATATACCAATTTCTATATAAATACTGACGGCTTTTTCAAATATGGCGAAGAGAACGAGGTCAAGGTAATTGCTCACAATGCAGACCAGCCGAACAGCCGTTGGTACTCAGGAACCGGAATTTATCGTCCTGCATACCTGCATATCGGCGGGGAAAAATACATTCCTGTAAACGGAGTAAAAATCCGCACATTAAGCTACAATCCGGCGAAAATCGAAGTTGCAGTAAAAACTTCCGTACCAGGTGAAGTTTCCCTGGAAATTGCATCTGAAGGTGCAAGGGTTCTGACTGTTATTGGTGAGAGCAAAAAGAATGGAGAGGACTGTCAGGCAGTTTTCCAGCTGGATGTTCCAAAGGCAAAACTGTGGGATACCGAGCACCCGAACCTTTACACCTGCAAAGCAGTATTCGGTGAAGATGAAGTAACCGAAACCTTCGGAATCCGTGAACTGGTATGGAATCCGCAGGTGGGTATGACCATTAACGGAAAGCGCGTAATCCTTCGCGGAGCATGCTTCCACCACGACAATGGCGTGCTTGGCGCATGTACATATCCAGAAGCAGAAGAGCGAAAGATGCGTATTTTCAAGGAAAACGGATACAACGCAGTCCGCTCCGCACACTATCCATGTTCTAAGGCACTTCTGGATGCCTGTGACCGTGTGGGGATGCTGATGATGGACGAATACGTAGATGTCTGGTACATCCACAAAACAAAATATGATTACGCAAACCAGCTTGCCGGCTGGTGGAAACAGGATTTAAAGGATATGGTGGATAAGGATTTCAACCACCCAAGCGTCATCATGTATTCCACTGGAAATGAGGTAGCAGAGACCGCCCAGAAGAAAGGAATTGCTCTTACCGGAGAGATGACAAACTACCTTCACAGCCTGGATTCCACTCGCCCGGTAACCTGCGGAATCAACATTTTCTTCAACTTCTTAAGCTCCATCGGACTTGGAGTTTACAGTGATGATAAGGCAGAAAAAAGCGCCGAGAACGCAGAGAAGTTCGCCGCAGAGCAGGCTAAGAAAGCAGCCTCTGCGAAGCAGGAAAAGAAGAAAAAACCAGTTGGAAGTGAGTTCTATAATACCCTTGCCTGCCTGGTTGGAGATTACTTTATGAAGTGCGGTGCCACCCTTTACCCATGTGATCTGAAGACCAGAGATGCCTATGCAAACATGGATATTGCAGGCTACAACTACGGTATTTTCCGCTACAAGCATGACCTGAAGAAATACCCGAATCGTCTGATCCTTGGAAGCGAAACCTTCTGCAAGGATGCGTACAGCTTCTGGGAAATTGCCAAGAAAAACAAGCGAATCATCGGTGATTTCGTGTGGGCTGGCTGGGATTATATCGGTGAAGTTGGAGACGGTGCAGCCGAGTATTCCGACTATAAATTTGAAGATCCGTCAACCAGAATGACTGGCGGAAACGGCCGAATCGACCTGAATGGAAAACCTCGTGCAGAGGCAGCTTACACCAGAGTTGCTTTCGAAAGAGAGACTGGCCCATTCATCGCAGTGGATCCTGTTTACCAGAAAGAGAAGCTTCGTCTTACTGGCTGGCAGCTGACAAAAGCCCTGGAAAGCTGGGCATGGGGCGGCTGCAGCGGAGAGCCTGCAAAGGTTGAGGTTTATGCAAGAGCAGCACAGGTAGAACTCTTTATCAACGGCAAGAGCGTTGGCAAAAAGAACGTGAAAAAATGTCGTGCCAACTTTAACACAACCTATGAGGATGGCGAAATTACAGCTGTTTCTTACGATGCAAACGGAAAAGAAATCAACCGTTATTCCCTGCAGACCGCTGGAAAAGAAACCATTCTTCAGGTAAGACCGGAGGAGAAATCCGTGAAGCCAGAAGGACTTGCTTTCGTCCAGCTGCAGTACACAGATGCAAAAGGCATCTGGAAGCCGATGGAGAAGCATAACCTGAAGGTAACTGTAGAAAACGGTATCCTGAAAGGTCTTGGAAGCCCGGCTGCTTATGTGAAAGGCAACTATACAGACGACACAGTGGCAACTTATTATGGCGAGGCCATGGCAGTGGTACAGGCAAATGGAAACGGACCTGTGAAAGTAACTGTTACAGATGAGACTTGGTCTTATGTAGCTGAGATTCCATGTGAATAAATGAAGTGACAGGTTTACAGTTGTGAAAATTGTAAACCTGTTTTCTAATAAGAAAAGAGGCGGATGAAATGAAGAAAAAAGGTCTTATGATAGGCGGAATTTGTCTTGCTGTGGTGGCAGGAATACTGGGATATAACCATGAAGCAGTTCGCGTGGTTTTTCATAATGTGTATTCACCTTCTGTGAAACTGGATGAATCCACACAGTGGGATGGAGGAAAATCCTACGAGAAACTGCAGTATTCAGAGGTATCGGAAAACGATTATCTGGATCTGTATGTGCCGGACAGTAATGAGCCGATGCCGCTTATTGTGCTGGTACATGGCGGCGGCTTTGTGTTCAATGACAGCCAGTCCAGACAGGCACAGCTGATGTACCGTTATTTCCGTGATCATGGATATGCATGTGCTTCCATCAACTATCGGCTGGCTCAGGAAGCTGCATTCCCGGCAGGGGTGGAGGATGTAAAATCTGCGATCCGCTTTCTCCGTGCCAACGCTGAGAAATACGGATACGATCCGGAGCGTTTTGCCATTTGGGGAGAATCTGCAGGCGGCTATCTGTCTGTGATCTGCGGTGCTTCCAATGATGAAGAATTTAACAGCGTGCCATTCATCGGAGAAGATGAGAATGATCCGGTTTCCAGTGAAGTGCAGGTAATCCTGAATTTCTACGGCTGCATGGAATTCGGAACCCAGGCAGCAGATTACAAGGAACTGAAAATCCCGAAGGTAGTTCAATGGGCATCCGGCTTGTGGCTTACCGACGCCATCAAGGATACCGGTTACAACGATGTGGAATCTTATTGGATGCGTAAGGATGTGAACATTCTTACCCAGGAAGAAAAAGATACCTACAGCCCCCTGTACTATATCCAAGAGAACCTTACCCCGGAAAACAGCCCAAGCGTGCTGATCTGGCACGGCGATGCAGACCTAAGCGTCCCTTACCTGCAGTCCGAGCGCCTGAACGAACTTCTCACAGAACAGATTGGAGCAGACAAGGTAGAATACAAACTCTTCCACAATTTCAAACACGCCGCCGACCAGCTTTACAGCGACGAGAATCTTGGAACCTTAAAAGAATATCTGGACACAAAATTAGCAAAATAAAACAAATATCTGGCAGAAAAGCAGAAACGCTCTATGCCAGATTTTTTTATTTTCCGGTATCCCGGAAACTTCCTGAAAAAACTTTGGTGATACTTGAAAAAAATTGCTAACTTTGCTATGCTAGTTCCATAATGTGTTTACATGTGTGATTTACACGAAGGAGAGCTATGAAAATCGAAAAGAAACTATGGATCGCGCTGATTGCCTTTGGATTGTTTGCGGTTGGGTTTACTGGCTGGATTTTTAACCGCAGCATGGGCGGGGAGCGAGTGTCTTTTAATAATACAGTGAAGCTTGAAACAGAGGAAGATACATCCGGTGAGATCAAGACGGAGAATCTGATTCTGCCGGAGGAATTTGACATTCCGAGGTCGCTTTTGTTCAAGACCACCCATACGTCCGTGCAAATCCTCCTTGACGGAGAAGAAATCTACCAGTACGGGCAGGAGGAAAATGCTCCGAAATTTATGAAGTCTCCAGGTTCCTGCTGGCACATTGTAGATATTCCAAAAGACAGCGCAGGGAAAAAACTGGAGGTCCGGATACTCCCGGCATATCCTGGATATTATGGAAATGAGATCAGCCTTTTCCTGGGAACCAGAGGGGACTGCATCTTAAGGATCCTCAGCGACAGCCTGGGCATATTCATTATCAGCTGCGGTATTTTGTTCGCAGGACTGGTAAGCCTGCTCCTGTATTTTTTCACCATAAGAAGCAGAAAAAAAACCAAAGTAGAAGGCAGAAATGAGATATTCCTGAACCTGGGAATCTTTTCCGTGTTGATTGCTCTGTGGTCACTGTAGCAGTGCGGATTTCTCCAGTTTCTGATTCCAGATGGAAGAACTTTATATTATGTGGATCTATTTACCTTTTATCTTTTCCCGGTACCATTTAACTTCCTTCTGTACGATATCTGCAACAGTAAATACCGCAGGGGAGCACTGTATTTCCCAATCCTTTATCTGGTGGACATGACCGTATCCGTGATCCTTCAGTGCGCTGGAATCGTGGATATGTTCCAGCTGCTTCCGGTGACCCATGTTCTCATGATGTGCAATGTTGTTTATACATTTGCAATCATTCATTACGAGGCAAAGGTGGAAGAAAATGAGTCTGCAAGGGAGTTTACGTACCCCTTATATATTGTTCTGGGATTTGGTGTTGTGGAGCTTATTTTATACTATGTGAGACATTTCCAGACCACATCCATATTCCTTCCCCTTGGAACAATGGGCTTCATTATTTCCCTGATCTGGATACAGGTATCACGCTATTATGATCAGTATATTCGGAAGCAGAAGGTTTTATATCTGCAGAAAATTGCCAATACAGACATGCTGACAGATGCCATGAACAGAAATGCCTATGAGCGGACCATCCATCAGTTGGATGCACAGGAAGCCCAGCTTCAGAAAACAGGAGTTGTTCTGTTTGACCTGGATAACCTGAAGGTGATCAACGATAATTTTGGACATG
The DNA here is from genome assembly GCA_963651655.1 of bacterium. Taxonomy (GTDB): domain Bacteria; phylum Bacillota; class Clostridia; order Lachnospirales; family Lachnospiraceae; genus Blautia_A. Next base: position 6,337 of record CAVJRB010000467.1, read on the forward strand.
AGAAGGGTGATGAGGCTCTTAAGCTGTGCTATAACTGCATCAGCCAGGTCTTTAAAGAGACGCAGAATTGTTTCCGAATTGGCGGAGATGAGTTTGCCTATGTGTACCATAATGATGAGAAAGATTTGATTGCTGACCGCCTGAAGCGCCTGGAAAAACTGCTGAAAGAGGCGGCGAAAAAGGTGTCCTACCCATTAGGAGTATCTGCTGGATATGCTTTTTATCTGCCAGACGAAGACCGCGCTTTTAAGGATATTGCAAAGCGAAGCGATACCATGCTTTACCGCAATAAGCGCAGGAAAAAGCTGAACCGTGCATGCATGGACCAGGCAGCATCCAGCATGAAAAAGCTGCTGGCACAGGAAAATGCAGAGGATATTTTCCAGGAGAAAGAGTATCAGGATATTACCCCGGAAGAGCTGTGCAAAGTCATTGATCTGCTCAGTCCCAGCACAGACAACTACCTTTATCTGATCGATTTCAGAACAGATTTTTATTACATTGCGCCTCAGGCAATGGAGCGGTTCTGCATTCCCCAAAATGCTTTTCATGATGTAATGGAGCGTCACAGAGAGTTTGTGTATGGACCGGATTATTCTCTTTTGAAGGAGGAATTTAAAGATCTGTTAAGTACAGAGCGCAGCACTCACAACATGGAATACCGCTGGCTGGATCTGAAACGAAAGCCGATCTGGATCAACTGCAGAGGCTATGTTGTGCGGGATGGAAACATGAAACCATTGTACATGGTAGGCTGTGTCAATGAAATCGGAGCACGGCAGAAAGCAGATAATGTCAGCGGACTTCTTGGAGAAACTGGTCTGAAGGAATATCTGAAAAACCTGAAGCCGCCATTTGAAAATGGCTATCTGATCCGTCTTGGCCTTGACCATTTCAAAGAAGTCAATGAAAATCTGGGCTGGGAATACGGAGATGAGGTGCTGCGTGATACAGCAGATTGCATTTCCGACTGCATGTCAGAGAATCAGACAGTGTACAGGTTATTTTCCGATGAATTTATGATACTGGATCTTTCTTCAAAGAGCGTAAAGGATGCAAGCAAGCTTTACGACAAGGTGAGAGAGTCTGTTGACCAGTTCATTAAGGATAACGGATATGCTGTGATGTTCACAGTTTCAGGCGGAATCCTGCCGCTGCATGCTATAGAAGAGATGGGATATTCTGCAGCTATGAAGCTGACGGATTTTTCCCTGAATGAGGCGAAGAAGCTTGGAAGAAACCGTTGTTACATATTTGATGAGAAAGAATATGAAAGGTTCCTTCGACGAAGTGAGCTTACTCTGGAATTAAGAGCTGCGGTAACAGATGATTTCAAGGGATTTACCGCGTTTTATCAGCCTGTATTTAAGTCAGAAACCGGAAATCTTTACGGTGCGGAAGCGCTGATGCGTTATAAGTCTGAAAAATTTGGAATGGTATCGCCTGCTGAATTTATTCCGATTCTGGAAGAGACGGGACTGATTATTCCTGCCGGACGCTGGATGATGAATGAGGCAATGGGAAAATGCAGCCAGATCCGGGAAGTGCTTCTGGAATTCCAGGTCAGCATTAATATTTCCCAGGTGCAGGCTGCCAAGTCGGATGTAATTTTGGATGTGATTGCGGCTATGGAGAAAGCGAAGCTTCCGGCGAATGCGCTTATTATAGAGCTGACAGAAAGTGATCTGCTGGAAAAGAACATAAATGAGAAGCATTTCCTTACAGAACTGAGGCGGATGAAGGGGAATATTATCTGCTCAGCCAGTTTTGCAGCATGATTCATAACCTTGGTTTGAAGCTCTGCATTGAGGGCGTGGAGAACGAAGAAGAGTGGGCAAAGATTCAGAACCTTTGCCCGGATTACAGCCAGGGATTTTTCTGGGGAAGACCTTGCCCGTATGAAGAATTTGTGGAGAAGTTTGTGGAGAAATAGAAGAAAGAGATAATCCGTTCTGGAAATTAACCTGGACGGATTATTTTTATGGCATGATTTTGATATTACCCATTGGGCAGCGGGCCCCGGAATTATGTTTTTGACGGTGAATAAGTCAGATTGAATTTTGGAGAAAATGATTTAGAGATCCTTTTTCATTTTGCAAATTGACGGTGGAAAGTATTTCTCCTATAATGAAAATAAGTATATTTGAAAAATAAGGTTTGCAGCTGGGAGAAATGAGGTGTAAATTTGGGAACTTATCTAAACCCTGGTAATTACAAATTTCAGGAAGTGCTGGCGTCGGATATTTATGTAGATAAAACGGGTTTGCTGAAATATACCAATTCAGTCCAGCACACTTTGCGCAAATATGTCTGCGACAGCCGACCTCGCAGATTCGGAAAATCAGTGACTGTAAATATGCTTGCTGCTTATTACAGCCAGGGCTGTGATTCGGAAAAAATGTTTGCGGGTCTGGAAATATCAGAAGATAAAAATTTCAAAACGCACCTGAATCAATACAATACGCTGGTTCTGAATATGCAGGAATTTCTCAGCAGAACAGGGGATGTGAAATCCCTTTTGCTTCGAATGCAGAAGATGCTTATGCGCGAATTGAAAAATGAATTTCCAGATGTAGATTATTTTGATGAAAATGATTTGGTTGAGTCCATGCAGGATATTTTTACGCAGAAACAGGTTTCTTTTGTGATCATTCTGGACGAGTGGGATTGTATTTTCCGGGAGTACCAGGAGGACAAGGAAGCCCAGGAATTATATCTTGATTTTTTGCGGGATTTCCTGAAAGACAAAGCCTATGTGCGGCTGGCATATATGACAGGAATTTTGCCCATAAAAAAATATGGAACTCATTCTGCGCTGAACATGTTCGATGAATTTTCCATGATTGATCCAGGCCCTTTGGCAGCATATGTTGGATTCACAGAAAAGGAAGTTCAGGGGTTATGTGAGAAGTATGGAATGGATATGCAGGAAATAAAAGCCTGGTATGATGGTTATTCTTTTGTGGGAGAGCCATCGGTATATAGTCCAAGATCGGTTGTAAGCTGCATGCAGTACGGCAGGCTGGAAAATTACTGGAATCGTACCGAGTCCTTTGAGGCTTTGCAGGTTTATATTGATATGAATTTTGCGGGGCTGAAGGATGATGTATTACGGATGATCGCGGGGGAAAGTGTTCCGGTAAATACAGGAAGCTTTACCAATGATATGACGACTTTTCGCAATGAAGATGACGTATTTACCTTGTTGATTCACCTGGGATATCTGGCATATGACAACGAGAATAAAACGGTGAAAATTCCCAATAATGAAATTCGAACAGAGTATATAAATACGGTTTCTGCTTCTGACTGGGGAGAAGTATCGAAGAAATGCAGGAAATTATTGCTAGGTACACCACGTAAGAAAACAAGGGAAATATATTGCTTGTTGGGGTAAATTATAATAAAAAGACGAAAGAGCATGAATGCATAATAGAAAGATTGGACAAGTAAGACAGTGGCAAGAGTGTATTTTGTAAGAGAAAAAATCAGTATGGAAGTTCCGTTGGGAATAACGGTTTTGGAGGCGGAAATCCGGGCGGGGCTGGAACCGGATGCGCCTTGCGGCGGGCAGGGAAGCTGTGGGAAATGCCTGGTGAAGGTAAATGGAAATCCTGTGCTGGCCTGTCAGACAAAGGTGGACGGGGACTGCCAGGTGGAGATTCCGGGGAAGAAAAAAAGAGGAAAGATTCTTAGTGAGGGATTTTCAAGAAACGTGAATTTCCAGCCAGACCTGCAGGTGAAAACAATTCGCCTGGAGAAACCGGAGGTTGGGGAAAAAAGGTCAGAATGGGAGCGGCTGCTGGCTGCGGTGTATGGGGACGGGGAAATTCATAACGATCATGAAGAAATCGGGTGCAAAAACAGTGCTGTTCCATATATTAAAGTGGGTGCTGCAGATGTTCAGCTCTCTGGCATCTTATATGAGAAAAGGATGCTTGCGCCAGTGTGGGAAGTAATCTATACAGAGAATGAAATTCTGGATTTTCGGCAGAGCGGCAACACGGAAGCGGATCTCTGTCAAACCCAGTCTGGAAATGACGCAGGATATTCAGAAGCATGTCGTAACATTTTCACAGCGGCTATTGATCTTGGAACCACTACAATTGTTGGTTATCTTCTTGATGGAAGAAACGGACAGACTCTGGCAACAGAAAGCCGGATGAATCCTCAAATGCAGTATGGCGGAGACGTAATTCAAAGAGCCAATTATGCGTTGGAATATGGCACAGAAGCGCTGAGTGAATGTGTTCGAAAGACAATCAATGAAATATTAGAAACCCTTATTGAAAAATCACAAAAAGTCGGAGATATCTATCAGATCAGCCTTGTTGGAAATACCTGCATGCATCATC
>CAVJRB010000468.1:0-2326 GCA_963651655.1 bacterium
CCGCATTGGTTATCCCATCTTTGACCGCAGTACCAAGCCTCTTAGTCTGACGGAATGTGGGAAGGAATATATTCGCTGCGTGGAAGAAATTCTTAGCATTCAGAAAGGATTTTCTGCATTTATTCATGACTGGGATAATCTGTCAACCGGAACTCTTACCCTGGGTGGGAGCAATCTTTTCTCCTCCTGGATCCTGCCCCCTCTAATTTCCAATTTTGTTACCCATTATCCCCATATAAAGATCAACCTGATAGAAGAAAGTACCACTCAGCTTACGGAGCTTCTGCAAAAAGGTTCTGTAGACCTGGTACTTGACAACACCGCCCTGAATCTGGATATTTTTGACAGCCGTGTTTTTCACGAAGAGCACTTAATCCTGGCTGTCCCCAGCCGTTTTCTAATCAATAATTCTCTGAAAGGTTATCAGATTGCAGACGCGCAGATACAGGATGGCAGCTTTCTGAATCCATCCTTTCCTGTAGTTCCGCTGAAAAAATTCAAAGGACACCCTTTTATTATGATGAAAAGCGAAAATGATACGGGAAAAAGAGCCCGGCAGATCTGCCAGGCTAATCATTTTGAACCAGATATTGTTTTAAATATGGACCAGCAGATGACTGCTTACAACATCTGCCAGTCCGGAATGGGAATTTCCTTTATCGGGGATATTATGCTGTCCCGGATTCCCCACAACCATAATGTCATTTATTACAAGCTCCCGGCACAGCACAACAGCAGAAAAATCTGTTTTTACTGGAAAAGGGGACGATATTTCACCAGGGCTATGGAAGAATTTCTAAATATGTCCTGTAAATAGGCAGTGTTATATCAGCTCTTCCGGCGAAAAGAAGTTCTGTACAATGCCGGAGTGCTGCCGTTCTTTTCACGAAATACCTTTGTGAAATAAGCCAGATTGGAATATCCCACTTTATCTGCCACCTCGCCCACGGTAAGGTCTGTCTCTTCCAGAAGCTTCGCGGCAGCTTTCATTCTGGCACTGGTAATGTACTCAGACAGCTTGCAGCCTGTCTCCTGCAAAAACAGCTTTGACAAATAATCTGCACTCATATACACCAATCCAGCTAATTGGTTACGATTCAGGTCTTCATCCAGATGATTGTCTATATATTTTTTCACACGGCTGACAGCACTTTGGGAATTTTCCGTAATTTCCAAAGCTGTTTCCGCTCTCTTTATTACATACCGGCTCCATTTAAGAAAATCCGACACAGTGACAGCTCTGCGCTGATACAATCCCACAGCCTTCTCATCATCCAGAAACTGATGCGCCTGCAGCCCTTTCATCTCCAGAAATCCGTAAAAAGACTGAGTGAAATCATGGCAAAGCTGTTCCAGCACTCCTCTGTCTATTTTCCTCTCATGGCTCATTACATGCAGATCATGTTCCATTCGGTCTGCTGCTGCGTCATATTCCCTGCGGGACATAAAACGGATCCAACATTCAACATCCGGTCTTTTATACGGAAGCCTTATATCTGCAGTTTCAATTCCATATACACCGGAACGTTCTGCCACATTATTTGCATCCGCTTTTCCCAGCCGCTCATATTGATCTGCCAGTTCTCCCGGCTCCCTGAATTCGCCCACATAACAGGAGAAAACAATGCCCAGGTGCTCCTTGCAGTTTCGAATAAACTGTCCGCAGTTTTTCATCATATTTTCCCTGTACTCGTCCATTCCGTCTGAAAGCTCCGCAATGGCCAGAAGCCTGTCCTCGCGATAAGCAGGTACCACCTGCTTCCAGTCCGGAAATACACAGGCCTGTAATTCTTCTTTTAAAGGTTCTGTACAATTCAGCCAGTTTCCTGCAGATTGTTCCATATGGATTTTGAACATTACCGGCATGCATAAATGGTTTTCATGAAAGGGAAGATGTTCCTTCGCAGCCTGTTCCCGAATTGCCTGGCTGTTAGCGTCAATTCTTCGTTCCAGAACACTTCGCCAGAAATTGCGCAGTCTGTCCATCTCAGCAACTGTCCAGTACTGCGCCTGCTCATGAATTTCTTTATATTCCCGTTTTTCCTTTACTTTTGCCACTGCTTTTTCAAACACCTGATACAGCAGTTTCGAATCTATAGGCTTCAAAAGATATTCCAGTACCCCAAGTTCAATTGCCTGTTTCGCATAATTGAACTGTGCATAGCTGGTAAGCAAAATACTCACAGGATTCATTCCCTGCTCACGGACCCATTCCAGCAAATCCAGTCCGGTTCCTTTAGGCATTTCTACATCGGTAAGTATAATATCCACGTCGTTTTCTTCCAGGACTTTTATAGCCTGTTTCATGCTGTACGCAGTATATACC
>CAVJRB010000469.1:0-8349 GCA_963651655.1 bacterium
GGCTGATGTCATCCCAGTATTTCTCATAGGACTCACGGTCTGTCTTGCACATTCCGGTAAGTTTGTCTGCAACCTTCTTGGTGATGTACTCAGAAATCTTCTTTACAAATCCATCATTCTGCAGGGCAGATCTGGATACGTTCAGCGGCAAATCCGGGCAGTCGATCACACCTTTGAGAAGAAGGAGGAACTCCGGAATAACCTCTTTAATATTATCTGCAATAAATACCTGGTTATTGTACAGCTTAATGGTTCCCTCAATGGAATCGTACTCTGTATTGATCTTCGGGAAATACAGGATACCTTTCAGGTTGAACGGGTAATCCATGTTCAGGTGGATCCAGAACAGAGGCTCCTTGTAGTCCATGAATACCTTGCGGTAGAATTCCTTGTATTCCTCGTCTGTGCAGCTGTTCGGATGCTTCATCCACAGCGGCTGCGGGTCACTTAAGGATACCGGACGCTTGTTGATCTTTACTTTATCCTTGGCAGGAGAAACTTCTACTACTTCTTTCTCCCCTTTGTCGTTCTCTTTCTCCTCAGTCTTGGCATCCTCGTGGATATGTTCTACAACCACATCATCCTCGCGAAGCTCGGACTCATCGATGGTCTCATATTCCTGAGGCGCATTCTCCCTGGAAAGATAAATATTGACCGGCATGAAAGAACAGTATTTCTCAATCACTTCTCTCATACGGTACTCATTGGAGAACTCTGTGCTCTCATCATTAAGGAACAGGGTGATCTCCGTACCAACTGTGGTCTTATTGCCATCCTGCATATCATACTCTGTACCGCCGTCGCAGGTCCAGTGTACCGGAGTTGCTCCCTCTTTATAGGAAAGGGTATCGATCTGAACCTCATCGGCTACCATAAATGCGGAATAGAATCCAAGTCCGAAGTGTCCGATGATCTGGTCATCTGTTGTCTTGTCTTTATATTTGGAAAGGAACTCGGTTGCGCCGGAAAAAGCGATCTGAGTAATGTACTCTTCGACTTCGTCTGCAGTCATACCAAGACCTGTATCGATAAATTTCAGGGTCTTCTCTTCCGGATTAACGATTACATGAACCTCTGCCTTGTAATCATCTGGAAGTGTATACTCTCCCATCACATCCAGCTTCTTCAACTTGGTGATGGCGTCACAGCCATTGGAGATCAGCTCTCTTGCAAAAATGTCGTGATCAGAATATAACCATTTCTTTATAATTGGAAAAATATTTTCACTGTTAATTGATAAACTACCATGCTTCTCAGCCATGCAGATCACTCTCCTTTGTCTTCTAAATTATACAAACTATAGTAATACCAAATTTCCCAAAAGTCAAGAAAAATTTAGCACTCATTCAAAATGAGTGCTAGTAATATTTGTTGATGGATGGAATGATCTATAAAAAAGGTCTGATGTACACGGACATTCCTGCGGTTTCTGCCGCCAAAAAGGGGAAGCTGTTATCAGCCTCCCCTTTCATCATTCATGCTTTTTTATTTTTGAAAAAGCTGAATGCTTATTATTTCTTCTTATTGCGGTAAACAAGGATTCCTGCAATCAGTACCACTGCAATTACCAGAATGATTACGAATGGAAGGATTGGTGTGTTATCACCAGTCTTTACTGCATTCTTCTGATTTGCATCGGACTTATCAGCAGCAGGTGTCAGTGTCTGATTCGGTGCTGCTGCAACGGTGAAGTTCACCTGTTTGGTATCCTGTGTACCTGTGTTTACCCAGTTGCTTCCATCAAATTTCTGCTGGTTGTAGGTTACCGTTAAGGTGTAGTTACCGCTCTTGCCCATACGGAAGGTTGCGGAATATGGAGCTTTGTCCCAGCTTCTTGATTCCAGAACTTCCCAGTTCAGAGGCAGATATCTTACATCACCCTTGATCGGGTTCTCAATGTCGGTTCCTGCTCCAACTGCTGTGAAGGTGATCTTGGTCTCTGTGGTGTAAGAACCGTCAGAGCTGATTCCTGTAATTGTGTTCTTGGAAGCATCGGAAACGATCGGTCCGCGGCTTACAGAAACATTTACTGATACGATCAGGTTCAGGTTATCCGGATTGGTCACGCCATCTGGAAGGGTAACGGTACCATTTACAGAGAACTTCTGTGCTTCTGCACTGTTCTGGTTGTAAGCGCATCCATTTACATCCCATGCTACGGAAGCGTTCATGTCGCCTGCTGTAGTGGTAATCTTAACTGTGGATGGGAGCTGTAATCCCTCTGCGGATTTCTCCACACCGTTTGCCAGAGTGATATCCTCCGGCTTGCTGACTGCGGTCAGCTTAACTGCTGCTTCCTTTACGGTGAAGCTTACAGGGATTACGATTTCTGTGATCTGGTCTGCTTTGATGGAGATGTTCTGGCTGTAAGAACCAGCTGCTAATCCAACTGCAGGTGCTACGGTAAAGGATGCCGTCTGACTGGAATCCAGTTCTGCTGCCGGCAGATTGCCTAAAGTGAACTCACTTCCGCTGATGCTTACAGTAAGGTTTGTCAGTTTCACATTGCCTGTGTTCTCAAGAGTTACAGTTGCTGCTACAGGTGTTTCTGTGTAGCCAGCCTCTTTGCTGTCAAATTCTACCTTTGAAGGATCTGCAGTCAGCTCCGGAACTGGTGCCTCCTTAACAGAGTAGGAAACTTTAAGAGCAAGCAGGGTATCTCCAGTCTCTGCATTGACAACTGTTACAGTATCCTCAAAATCACCAGTCTCGCTGGTATCATTTGGTGTAATGCTTAATACTGTTGTAGTACTTCCATCTGCTGGAAGCTCAATTTCTTCAGAAGCAAAAGCTGCTGTTACAAAATCTTTATCCGTCTGTACTGCAAGCTTCACAGTTCCGGTACCGGAATTCTTCAGGTTTACGGTTGTGGCTGCAGTATCCGCATCTACGGTAAACTCGCCAAGGTTTACAGTGTTGTCTGTGATTGTTTCATCTGCTGCTTCAATCTTCGGATCATTCTGAATCTCTGGTTCTGAAGGAACTTCCGGAGTAGGCTCTGTCGGTTCCTCAGTTGGTGTCTGATTATCTGCAGATGGTTCCTCGGTTGGAGTTGGGTCAGCTGCTGGCTCCTCAGCCGGTGTCTGGTCGTCTGCTGCCGGCTCTTCGGTTGGTGTCGGGTCAGCCGCTGGCTCTTCGGCTGGTGTCTGGTTGTCAGCTGCTGGTTCTTCAGCTGGTGTCTGATCATCTGCTGCCGGCTCCTCAGCTGGTGTCTGATCATCTGCTGCAGCTACTACCATATCCGCATCGAAGGAAACCTCTGTACCCTCTTCTGTGGTATAGGTAATGGTATCTTTGTATTCTCCAGCCTCAACGCCTGCTCTTGGCATGATCCATACGGATGTCTGCTCTCCGGCTGCGAGAGGCTCATTGATATCCTGTACCATAAAGTGTTCCGGGCTGATCTCATTAAAATTCAGAGTGCCTGTACCGGTATTCTTAATGGTGACGGTCTTTGCTATGGAATTAGATTCCTCCTGTGTGAATCCGGCATCTACAGTACCGAAATCTACAACTGCAGTTCCGTCCTCTGATGCAGTATCCGCTGCTGCCTCAGCTGCATAAGAAACTTCCTCCGGTGCCTGTGCATCCTGCGCATCGTCTGCCTCAGATGCATCATCGCTCTGACCTTCTTCTGGAATTTCCAGATAGTCTTCTGTTCCAATATCGATTACGCTGTCATCTGTTGCGGTATCAGCCGGCTGTGCAGCATCTGCAGAATCAGCTGCTGAATCAGATGTATCTGTGGTATCTGCTGCTGGCTGGTCCTCTGCGGGCTGCATTTCATCAGCAGAAGCTTCCGGTTCCCCGCCAATATCAATTACTTCGTCCTGAGTATCCTCTGCTGGCTGAGCATCTTCTGCCTGCTGGATATCCTCTGCGGCAGAATCCCCAGCTGCTGTATCCTGTGCAGCTGCAGCATCCGGATCCTCTGTCGTCTCCTGCGGAGCTTCCTCCGGTGTTGCCACGATTTCAACTGTGTTTGCTTTCAGCTCACCAGTTACTCCAAGCTCGGATTTTCCGGTGATCTTCAGCTGGATCTTATTTCCAAGATCATCAGCTGTAAGCTTATAAGTTTTCTCTGTACCAACCTCTGTAAGCTGGTCTCCTGTTTTTCTTGACCAGCTGAAGCTTACGTAGTCATCGCTAAGCCCCTCTGGTGTAGCTTTGGTATAATCTGCGCTGAGTTCAGATCCTACAGCTGCAGTTCCTTTGATTTTCAGCTTGCCTCCTAATTCTCCGGACGGTACCGCAGAAGCGAATACCAGTGACGGAAGCAAAGAAAGCATCATAAGAAAAGTCATAACCATTGCTATAATTTTCCTAGATCTCATATGCCATCCTCCTTTACATTCCCCTTTTGGCTGAGTCTTAACATTATCGTAACATATTTTAAACATTTCTACAAGTGCTTTTTACAAGGCTGTGAACGAACGCTTCTGGCTGTTTCTATATAACAGCTGCACCTGTATCTTTGTTTATGGCTATATTATAGCAACTTGATTTTTGTCTATGTAATATGAATTTATCCCTCTACGATCAGATATTTTCCATCCGGCAGGACGAATACCTCGCTGGCTTCCTCCAGTTCATCATCGCTCATGCCATCCACGTCTGCGCCCATGCCGGACAGGTATTTACGCACCTCGCTGATGGAATCTGCCACCACTGCCATGCAGTCCTCAAGAAACGCCTCTGCCTCCTCATAATTCTCTGCTACAGGCTCATCAAAAAGCTGCTCCTGATTTTCCAGAAATGTCTGGATGCACTCTTCTGTATACATCTTAATACTTCCTTTTTATTTGCTGCATTTTTCCTCATAAAGATCCAGGATGTCTTCCGGAGATTCCACCAGGGCATCTGCGCCGTTCTTTAAAAGCTCTTCTTTGTCCCGGTAGCCCCACAGAACTCCTACAGTGTACATGCCTGCCGCCTTGCCTGTCTGCATATCAGTTCCGGAATCTCCCAGATACATGCACTCCTCAGGCAAAACGCCAAATGCCTGGGCCGTCTTTAACGGACCGTCCGGTGCCGGCTTCTTTCTCACAGAATCGCTCTGTCCCATCACCATGTCAAAGATCTGATCTCCAAACATTCTCTTTACAACCTTTACCGCTGCCTCGTGGGGCTTGTTGGAGCATACGCCAAGCTTTACCCCGTTTTGCTTCAGTGTTTTTAAGGTTTCCGGCATTCCAGGGTAATGCTGTATTTTATAGAAGGGATCCTTGTCAAATTCCTTTCTGTAAAGCGCCCTCGCTTCCTCATAATGCACAAGCTCTTTATCTCCTGCATCGATAAGAAGCCGCTTCACCAGCATATCCGCACCGTTCCCGCAATAGTATTTGTAATTTTCTACAGGCATAGGATTCAGGCCGAATTTCTCAGCCACCTGATTTCCTACAGCTGCCATGGAATCCAAAGTGTAAGCCAGAGTTCCGTCCAGATCAAAAATACATGCTTTTATCATTTTTCCATTCCTCTTATGTCTATTCCAAGTTTCTTAAGTTCATGTACCAGTCTGCCCACAGGAAGACCTACTACATTATTATAATCTCCGCAGATTCCCTTTACGTAGATTCCAAATTTTCCCTGGATTCCGTAACTGCCGGCCTTATCCATAGGCTCTCCTGTTTCAATATAAGCAAGCAGTTCTTCCCTGGAAACCGGATAAAACTGTACATCTGTCTTCTCACTGAAGGTGTGGGCCTGCCAGGTATCTTCTTTCTTAAGTAGGAGGGTCACTCCTGTATAGACCTGGTGCGTCTCTCCCTGCAGCTTCCAAAGCATCTGAAAAGCATCCTTCTGATCAGAGGGCTTTCCAAGAATTTGGCCGTCATAGGCCACCACTGTATCTGCGCCGATGATCAGCTGCGGCTCCTTTTCATTCTGGATCATCTTCCTGACTGCAGATGCCTTATCCCTTGAAAGTTTTTCTACTGTTTCGGCTGGATCTTTGGTATCCGCTTTTTCCTCCCCGCCGCTTACAACCATGGAAAATTTCACTCCAGTTTTTGCAAGCAATTCCTTTCTTCGGGGGGAGCCCGAAGCTAAAACAATTTTCTCCATAATCTCTCCTTTTCTGTGTTATCAGTATAACCCTCTGTGTATATCGACGCAATGATTTTTTTCTTTTCTTTTTGCTCCAAAAGTATTACAATAAGGTCAGCCCCATCTGTTTGTTTTCACGGCAGATGGAGAACCGCGAAAGGAGCATACAATATGGCAAAAATTAACAAATATTGGGGTCTGGTTGCCCTTGGTGCAGTGACTGCCGCAGCAGCCGGTGCTGCAGCCGCCGCTTTTGCAAAGCGCAGAGTTCTGGAGCAGGCAGCTGATGTTGAGGATGATTTTGAAGACGAAGAAGAGACCACCCCGCAGCCGGAGAAAAAGGAAGTTCACGAGGATTTCATCTCCTGGGAAGCCACCTCTGAGGAAGAGGTTCCGGAAGAAGCAGAAGAAGATGCTGAAACTGAGGAAACTACTGAAGAAGATTCTGAAGAGGCTTCCGAAGAAACATCAGATGACGCTAAGGAAGCCGAAGAGAGCACTGACGACGAAGCCGTAGACAATGCACTGGAAGAGGCAGAGAAAATTGCCGATGAATTCGAAGAGGATCTTGCAGAAGCTAAGGAAGAGCAGGATAAAGAAGAGGCTTCTATTCATATCGACTGATCTTAACTGATTTTTAGCAGTTCATTTTTTCAAACAACGCAAAATCAAAAAGACCATTGTGCAGGAAATTTCCCGCCGCAATGGTCTTTTCTGATTTTGCAAAATGCTATGAAAGCAAGTTTGCTTTTTATCTTCTATTAAGCCTTCGGTAATTTGAAGGAGCTCTTAAGGGATACAATGCGGTTAAATACCGATGCTCCCTCCTTGGAGTCGTGGATATCGGCACAGTAGAATCCGTTTCTTACAAACTGATAGCTGTCATAGCCTTTTGCCTTAAGAAGCTCTGGCTCTACATAAGCAGAAACCTCAACAAGGGAATTGGGGTTCAGGTTCAGCTCGCCAGTTTCCTTATCGTATACCCCCTTCTCCTCGTCAACAATGTTCTCATAAAGACGTACCGGAACCTTGCCGGCATTTGTTGCCTCTACCCAGTGGATGGTTCCCTTTACCTTACGTCCGTCAGGTGCGTTGCCGCCTTTTGTCTCCGGGTCATAAGTACAGTGTACCACATGAACGGTTCCGTCATCGTCTGCCTCAAAACCTGTACAGGTTACAAAATATGCATTCATCAGACGCACTTCTGTTCCCAGGAAAAGACGTTTGTATTTCTTCGGCGGGTCGATCATGAAGTCTTCTCTTTCAATATAAAGCTCTCCGCTAAACGGAACCTTTCTGGTTCCAAGTGCCTCATTCTCCATATTGTTCGGAGCATCCAGGTACTCTACCTGTCCTTCCGGATAATTATCGATCACCAGCTTGATTGGGTCAAGAACTGCCATGTAACGCGGAGCCTTTAATTTCAGGTCCTCACGGATGCAGTACTCAAGCATTGCATAATCCACAGAACTGTCAGCCTTGGAAACACCGCAAAGCTCTACAAACTTCTGAATGGATTCCGGTGTATAGCCGCGGCGGCGCAGACCGGAAATGGATACCAGTCTCGGGTCATCCCAGCCATCTACGATTCCGGTCTCAACGAGCTTCTTAATATAACGCTTACCGGTTACCACGTTGGTCAGATACAGTTTCGCAAACTCGATCTGCTTCGGCGGATGCGGATACTCAAGCTCTCTTACTACCCAGTCGTACAGCGGTCTGTGGTCCTCAAATTCCAAAGTACAGATGGAATGGGTAATTCCCTCGATTGCATCCTCAATTGGATGTGCAAAGTCATACATCGGATAAATGCACCAAGTATCACCGGTTCTGTGGTGGCTTACATGTGCCACACGGTAGATAACCGGATCACGCATGTTCATGTTCGGAGAAGCCATATCGATCTTGGCACGGAGAACCTTCTCTCCATCTGCGTACTTGCCGTCCTTCATCTCCTCAAAAAGCTGAAGGTTCTCTTCTACGCTTCTGTTGCGGTATGGGCTCTCTTTACCAGGCTCCTTTAAGGTTCCGCGGTATTCCCTGATCTGGTCAGCACTTAAATCGCAGACATAGGCTTTGCCTTTCTTGATCAGCTTTACGGCAGCCTCGTACATCTGTCCGAAATAATCGGAAGCAAAAAACAGTCTGTCCTCCCAGTCTGCTCCCAGCCATTTGATATCTTCCTTGATAGATTCTACAAACTCAGATTTCTCTTTGGTCGGGTTTGTATCATCAAAACGCATGTTGAATTTACCGTTATATTCTTTTGCCAGTCCTGCATTTAAAAGAATGGATTTGGCA